>JBJKPA010000119.1:0-4979 GCA_046706905.1 Gemmatimonadaceae bacterium | reverse complement strand
TGCAGCTGCGGGTGCTTTTAGAGCTGTTAGAGCACCTCGGGCGGGATCGCGTCGCGCTTCAGCGCGATCAGGATCCGCAGCCCCTCGCGGTCCGACTCGTTCCGCAGGTCGCTGATCCCGTCGAGCTTCTTGTCGCGCACCAGCCCCGCGATGTCCTCGATCAGCTTGGCGCTGTTCACCTGGTACGGGATCTCGGTGACCACGATCTGCGACTTGTTCGACGACTCCTTCTCCTCGATCACCGCCCGGGCGCGCATCACGATCCGCCCGCGCCCCGTCTCCTGGTAGTCCTTGATGCCCTGGCGGCCGTAGATGAATCCGCCGGTCGGGAAGTCGGGGCCCTTGATGTGCTTGCGCAGCTCGCCCACCGTGGCGTCGGGATTCTCGATCAGGTGCAGCAGCGCACTCACCACTTCCCGGAGATTGTGCGGCGGAATGTTCGTCGCCATCCCCACCGCGATGCCCGAGGAGCCGTTCACGACGAGATTCGGAATGCCGGACGGGAGCACCGCCGGCTCCTGCAGCCGGTCGTCGAAGTTGGGCGCGAAATCGACCGTGTTCTTGTCGATGTCGGCCAGCATCTCCATCGCGATCGGCGTCAGCCGCGCTTCGGTGTACCGGTACGCCGCCGCCGGATCGCCCTCCACCGAACCAAAGTTCCCCTGCCCGTCGATGAGCGGATTGCGCAGCGAGAAGGTCTGCACCATGCGCACCAACGCGTCGTACACGCTGGAATCGCCGTGCGGGTGGTACTTGCCGAGCACGTCGCCCACCACCGTCGCCGACTTCTTGTATGGACGGCCCGGGACCAGCCCCAACTCGTTCATCGCGTACAACACCCGGCGGTGAACCGGCTTGAGGCCGTCGCGCACGTCGGGCAGCGCTCGCGATACGATAACGCTCATCGAGTAGTTGATGAACGACTCTTTGATCTCGTCGTCGATCAGACGCGGCAGGTTCCGTTCGCGGTTGTTCGGAGGGGTCATGTTGGCTGTCGGGGGAACGGCAGAAATGTGGGGTTGGGCAGACCGTGAAACATACCCGCTTGGGGGGCGAAAATCAACCGATTGGACTACCTGTAAGTCTTTGTGTCAAAGCGACTTGCGGACACACCCCCGAGGGGTCCAGCCGAGCCCCGGACGGTGCCGAATCTTCACGCGGAACCGGCGTCCGAAAACACCAGTTCTCGCCCGGAATTTCCCGCCCTCCACCTA
Organism: Gemmatimonadaceae bacterium; assembly: GCA_046706905.1. Classification (GTDB taxonomy): domain Bacteria; phylum Gemmatimonadota; class Gemmatimonadetes; order Gemmatimonadales; family Gemmatimonadaceae; genus JAGWRI01. Next base: position 3,765 of record JBJKPA010000119.1, on the reverse strand, counting down.
CGTTCGCGTCCCCCGCTTGCGATCGAAGATCACGCTCCGCCGGCACGCCGGACACAGCAGCCACTCGCGCCGCCGGGCATATCCGAGTCCGAACGAGCCCCCACCGATCTCCCGCACGGTCATCACCGCGCCGTCGCGCGGACAGTGCACCGCGCCGCCCCCCGCGTACGCCGCGCGCACCGCCCGCTCTTCTTCCGGCTCGAACTGCGCGTGCTCGCTCACTCTTTCACCCTCTCACCTGCAGCACGATCTTCCCGAACTGCCGCCCCGCCTGCAGCCGCGCGTACGCCTCCCGCCCGTCCGCCAACGCGTACACCCGATCCACCGGCGGCAACAGCCGGCCGGCGCGCAGATGCTCGACGATCGCCGAGAACTCCGCGTCGTTCCCCATCGTCGAGCCGAGAATCGAATACTGGTTCCAGAACACGCGCCGCACGTCGGTCTCGACCATCGGCCCCGTGGTCGCGCCGCAGGTCACGAGCCGTCCGCGCTTGCCCAGGGTGGCGAGCGACTGCTTCCACGTCGCCACCCCCACGTTGTCCACCACCACATCCACACCCGCCTTCCCGGTAGCCGAGCGGACCTCACGCGCCACGTCCAGCGTCCGGTGGTTGAGCACGTGGTCCGCGCCCAGCGCACGCGCCCGCTCCAACTTCTCGTCGCTGCCCGACGTGACCCATACCTCCGCGCCCAGCAGCTTGCAGACCTGGAGCGCCGCCGTGGCCACGCCGCCCCCGATGCCCCAGATCAGCACCCGCTCGCCCGCGCGAAGTTGCGCGCGCGTCACCAGCATCCGCCATGCGGTGATGGTCGCCAGCCCGAAGGCTGCCGCTTGTGGCGCCGGCGTGTCGGCTGGAATCGACCGCACGTTGAACCCGGGGACCACCACGTAATCCGCTGCCGTACCAGGATGGTGCTCGCCCAGGATCCCGAACTTCACGCAGAGCGAGTGCTCGCCTTCCCGGCAGTACGCGCACGTTCGGTCGCTGATGCCCGGATTGATCACCACCGTGTCCCCCTCTCGCACCCCCGTGACGTCGCGCCCCACCCGGTCCACCACCCCCACGGCATCGGCGGCCACCACCCACGGCGGCACGAGCGGCACGCCGGGGAGTCCGGCCAGCACGAAGAGATCCAGGTGATTCAGCGCCACGGCCTTCACCCGCACCCGAACGTCGGTCCCCGCCCGCACGTCCGGTTCGGCCAGGTCGTCGCGGATCTCCAACTGGTCGGGCCCGCCGTGCGCGGCGATCGTGAGTGCTCGCACTGCTCCCTCTACGGTTATATCCCACTCGCTTGCGGCGGCGGGCTCTGCCGCCGCGCTTCCGGCCGCTGGAAATATGCACCGCGCGCCCGGCCCATGCGCCGCCGCGGCTACCGCGAACCGACACGGAATCCGATGACGTCCATCAAGGTCCCCCCGCTCGGGGAGTCGATCACCGAAGCGATCGTGTCCCGCTGGCTCAAAGCCGAGGGCGATCCGGTTGCACCGGGCGATACGATCGTCGAACTCGAGACCGACAAGATCACCGTCGAGGTGCCGTCGCTCACCGGCGGCGTGCTCACCAAGCACCTGCACGCCGAAGGCGACACCGTGCACGTGGACGACGAGCTCGCGCAGCTGGACGAGTCGGCGAAGCCGGCAGCGGCGCCCAGGACCGCGACGCCTGCGCCGGCCCCCACCGCGGCCCCAGCAGCCACGCCCGCCGCCGTTTCGGACGGCGAACGGCGCCGCGCATCGCCGGCGGCGCAACGGTTGGCGGCGGAGTCGGGCGTCGATCTCTCGACCGTCACTGGTACGGGAATGGGGGGAGTGGTGAGCAAGCCCGACGTGGTCGAGGCGTTGAGCGCGCCATCGGCGAGACCGGCCCCCTCCACGGCGCCCGGACCGGCGCCCGCTGCGCCGCCCGCGGCCGGGATGTCGAGCGACCAGCGCGAGACGCGCGAGAAGATGACCACCCGCCGCAGGCGGATCGCCGAGAACCTGCTCCAGGCGCAGCATGCCACGGCGCACCTGACGACGTTCAACGAGATCGACATGACCGCCGTGACGTCGCTCCGCGCGCGCCTCAAGGAGCGCGTGGAGAAGGAGCACGGCGTGAAGCTGTCGTTCATGCCCTTCTTCGTGAAGGCCGCCTGCCAGGCGCTCCGGGCGTTTCCCATGGTCAACGCGCAGATCGACGGCGACTCGGTCATCTACAAGCACTACGTGAACATGGGCATCGCCGTCGCCTCGGACGCCGGGCTCGTCGTGCCGAACATCAAGGACGCCGACCGGATGGGGCTGGTGGCGATCGCGCGCGAGATGAACGCGCTGGCCGACCGCGCCCGCCAGACGAAGCTCACGATGGACGACCTCACCGGCGGCACGTTCACGATCACGAACGGCGGCGTGTTCGGTTCGCTCGTCTCGACGCCGATCCTCAACTACCCGCAGGTCGGTATCCTGGGGCTGCACAAGATCCAGGATCGCCCCGTGGCGGTCGCCGGCCGGGTCGAGATCCGGCCCATGATGTACGTGGCGCTGTCCTACGACCACCGGATCGTGGATGGCCAGCAGGCGGTGCTCTTCCTGGTGCGCGTGAAGGAGCTGATGGAAGAGCCGGGCGCGATGCTCGTCGAGTAAACCGGCCGGCCGGGCGACTACGAAAACGGGGCCGCGATCGCGGCCCCGTTCTTCATTTCCCGTCCCGCACGCCTATTGGTGCAGCGCCTTGGGAAGGTTGAAGTTGTACGTGAGCCCGACGCCGTACTGGACCTTCCCATTCCACTCGTTGATGGGAATGCGAATGGTCGGCATGATCGTCCACTGCTTGCTCACCACGAATCCGAGCGAGCCGCTGAGCTCGACGAAGCTGTTCGAATTGGTCGCGGCCGGCCGGTTCGTATAGACGATCTGGTCCTTCAGGCTGCGGTAGTAGAACAGCGCGCCGAGGGCCGGGAGGATCTGCGTGCTGCCGGAGGTCGAGGCCACCCAGCCCAGCGTGCCGCCGAAGTAGACGTCGGTGATGTTCTGGGGGTAGATGTCGATGCCCTGGCCGACCACGGACCCTCTTCCGGAGCGGACGCCGACGGTGGGACACCAGTCCAGCGTATGCGCCATGCTCTCCAGCGGCACTTCGTACGAGAGCGCGCCTCCGCCCACGTTCGAGGAGCTGGAATTCGAGCTGTTGTTCTGCAGGTGCTCGAAATCGCCGCTCACGAACCAACCCTTGTAGGTTCCGACCGCAAGATTCCCGCCGTACGAGCCGACGTTCTGGCTGAAGAGGGCCGCGCCCCCGATACGCCATGCGCCGGTCGAGAACGAAGGCGTTCCCGCGCAGACCTGGGCGCCGGCCATCGACGCGAACCCGACCACCGCCAGTCCTGCCAGCACAAACCGAGACATCCGTGACATGTCCTTAGCTCCGTAAAAGGGGAATTGGGACCGCAATTACTGTAACCCGCGCACCCTCGTCGCGCTACACTTCCCTATCGAAGTCAGCCCCGCGCATGACTCCCTGGGCCCGTCCGCACCGGCTAGCTTTGAACGCAGCCTCTGTCCGGTGACCCATGACCGATTCGGCCCCCACGTACTTCGACGTCGTCGTCATCGGCGGCGGCCCCGGTGGATACGTCGCGGCGATCCGCGCCGCCCAGCTCGGCCTGACCACCGCCTGCGTCGAGATGGACCGGACGTTGGGCGGTACCTGCGTCAACGTCGGGTGCATCCCCTCCAAGGCCCTGCTCACCTCCAGCGAGCACTATGAGTTCGCCCGGCGGCAC
>JBJKPA010000118.1:0-2897 GCA_046706905.1 Gemmatimonadaceae bacterium | reverse complement strand
CCCGAGCACGGTGCGCGTCACGCCCACGGCGCCGCCCGGCGCATCCTGAATCGCGCCGGTCCACGCCGAGAGCCCCCAGCCGGCGACCGTCGTGCTGGCACGGGCGAGCGCGGTAATCGTGCGCCCGTCGGCCCACGTCGCCGGCCGCACGACGAAATCGAACACGGTGAACGGACCGGCGAACCACTGCACGCGCGCCGCGTCGATGCCGGTGCGGTATTCGCGGAAGGGATCGGACGGATCGAAGGGCACGAACGGATCGGCCGGCGTGAGCAGCAACGTCGTGGCCCACGACACCGCCTGGCGTCCCACGGTGACGGTCACCGGCCCGTCGGTGTAGGCGAGGTTCAGCCGGTCGAACCGCTGCTGCCAGTCCACGTGGGTGCCGTCGTGCACCGTCCAGCCGAGCGCCAGCCAGTCGCCGCCGCCGCGGGTGCTGGAGAGGAGCCCGCCCGAGAGCCCGGTGGTGGAGGCATCGCGCCACTGCAGCGTGTGCTCGTAGGCCACGTCGAGCGTCCACGGTCCCGCCGACGGCGACCACATCAGTCGCGCCCGCTGCTCGTCCAGCGCGCCGGCGCCCGCCAGCGGCTGGGCCGCCGAGCCGACTATTACGTTCTGGTAATAGCCGGAGAACCCGGGGGTCTGCGCCCCCGCCGGCGAGGCCGCCGCCAGTGCCGCGGCCGCCAGCAGGAGGCTACGCCGCATGCGAGGGGCGCTCGTCGCTCTCGATGCGCCCATCCACGAGCTGGATCAACCGCCGCGCCCGGTCCATCACCCGCTGGTCGTGGGTGGAGAACACGAATGTCGTGCCGTCCTCCCGGTTGAGCTGCTGCATCACGTCGAGCAGCGCCTCGCTGGTCACCGAGTCGAGGTTGGCCGTGGGCTCGTCGGCCAGCACCAGTGCCGGCCGGCCCACCACGGCGCGGGTCACGGCCACGCGCTGCTGCTGGCCGCCCGACAGCATGCCCGGCCGGCGATCCTCGAGCCCCGCCATGCCGATGCGGTCGAACAGCGCGCGCACCCGCTCGCGCCGCTCCCGCCGCGGCACCCCCTGCAGCAGCAGCGTGAACTCGGCGTTCTCCAGCGCCGACAGCACCGGCAGCAGGTTGTACGCCTGGAACACGTAGCCGATGCTCTCCAGCCGGAGGTGCGCCAGCTCCCGGTCGGTGAGCCCCGTGGTCTCGCGGCCGGCGATCCACACGCCCCCCTTGCTGGCGTGCGTGAGCCCGCCCAGCAGGTTGAGTAACGTCGTCTTGCCGGAGCCCGACGGACCGGCGAGGGCGACGAAGTCGCCCTGCGCGATCTCGAACGTCAGGCCGCGCACCGCCTGCACCGGCGCGGGCTCCTGCGGGTAGATCTTCCAGAGGTCCTCGGTGCGGACCGCGGGGGCCGATGTCGCTGTGTGGGTCATGGTTCGCTCTGCATGGCCTGCGCCGCGTCGATGCGCGACGCCTGCCAGGTGGGATATACGGACGAGAGAATGCCCAGGGCGAGCACGACGATCGTGCCCTCCCAGGCGCGCGCGAGGCGCACGGCCGGATGGACGATGGGACTCACCACGGCGCCGGAAATGGACATGTCGGTGCCCATCGCGCCCGTGAGATCCAGCCCGGTGCGGCCCAGGATCCAGACGACGCCCATGCCGAGCGCCATCCCCACCGCGCCGCTCACCACGGCCAGCGTGAGCCCCTCGGCCAGTACGACGAGCGACGTCTCCGACGCCGGGAGCCCGAGGGCGAGCAGCAATCCGAACTCGCGGCGGCGGTGCAGCACCGACACGAGCAGCGCCTCGAGCACGGCCACGGTGATGATCGCGAGCAGGATGCCGTTGAACAGGTAGTTGCCGAAGTTGTCCACGCGCACCGCGGCATCCAGCTCGGGCGACGTCTGCCGCCAGGTGAATGCGCGGGCGGCGGCCGGGAGCAACGGCCCCAGCGCGGCGGCGGTCGCGTCGGCGTTCGAGCCGTCGTGGAGCAGGATCGCCACCGACGTCTCGGCGCCGGGCGCGGACAGCCAGCGGCGCGCGGTCCGCAGCGGAATGTCCACCATCCCCTCGTCCACGTCGCGAATGCCGGTGTGGAAGATCCCGGTGACGAACACGAGCTGTTCCTGCACGTCCCCGCCGGTGGTCTGCGCGGTGATCACGAAGCGCGAGCCGAGCGAGAGGCCGAGTCGGCTCACCAGCCCCTGGCCCACGATCGCGGCGTGGACGTCGGTGTCGGACAGCCAGCGGCCGGCTATGAGTTTTTCCGGAAGGGCCGAGAATCGCCGCTCGGCGTCGGGGTCCACGCCCAGCACCTGCACGGGGAGTGCCGACGACGCCGAGCTGGCCAGCGCGCTCACCGAGAGCCGCGGCGCCGCCACGGATATGAACGGCGCCACCGACGGGTCGGCGAGCGCGCGGGCCACGCGCGCGACGGCCGCCGAGTCGAGGCGGTCGTCGAGGCTGGCGCTGCGGCGGAAGGCCGGCGTCTCGATGGAGACGTGCCCGTCGGCCAGCCGGACGCCGGCGTCGATCCACTGCGCGTGCAAGCCGTCGCCCAGCGCCAGGAAGAAGATGAGCAGCGCGATGCCGAGGATCATGGCCAGCGAGATGAGCACGCTGCGCCGGCGCTGGCGGAGCACGTTGCGCACCGCGAGGCGGAGGAGGACGACGGCGTGCCTCATTCCCGTCCTCCCAGCGCGTCGGCCGGTGGCACGCGGGTGGTGCGCCAGGCGGGATAGAGCGCGGCGAGCAGCGAGGTGACGAGCAGCGCGACCGCCGCCATGATCGGCGCGCTCCACGACGGGTCGGCGCGGAACACCGGCCGGAACAGCGCGCCGGACATCGTCATGTTCCCCACGAAGCGGCTCAGGTCGAGGGGGTGCGCGTGCCACCAGTAGAGGATCGGGCCGGC
>JBJKPA010000117.1:0-6397 GCA_046706905.1 Gemmatimonadaceae bacterium | reverse complement strand
GTGCTGCACGAACGACGGGAGCTGCATGTCGAACGGCGCCGCCAACTCGCTGACGGTGGCCGGTCCGACCGACAGCCGCTCCAGAACCTGCCGCCGCGTCGGGTTCGCCAGGGCGTGAAAGACGTCGTCTGCGACTGCGATCTGCACCATGGCCGGCACCTTCCAATGGCTCGGGTTGTCCCGCCTGACGGACCCATTCTACGATCCCTCAATACTTCTGTCAATACCTAAGTATTGTCGCCGGGGCCCTGGTGTTGCGCGTGTTCGGCCCGCGCAGCCTATTTGACCTGCGCGCAGGTGGCGATGACGCCGGCACGTTACCCATGCCCGATCACGATCAGGATCAACTTCCGGTAGTCGCGGACGATCGGAGGGCGCAGGACGTGGCCCTCAGCCTGGTGGTCCCGGGGCTTGGCCAACTCGCCCAGGGCCGGGCCGTGGCTGCCGCGATCCAGTTCGGCACAGTCGTGGGCTACACGGTGGCCGCGTGGATCGGACTCGGAGGCCGCGCGTGGTTGATCGCGTTCGCCTGGAACGTGTGGTCGGCCGTGGATGCGTACTGTCACGCCGGCGGCTGATCGCGCCGGCCCCGGGTCAACTCTCCGTCGCCAGCGCCCCCGACTCGCCCGGATCGAAGCTCCCCACCAGATCGATCGCTGACGCGCCGAACCGCACCGCGGCGGCGTACGCGCGCCGGTCGTGCTCTTCATCGAGCGACCACTGCGCGTGCCGAGCGAGCAGCGCGGCCGCCGTGGCGCACCCCAGCGTGAGCGCGAAGCGGCGAGCGTCGGCTTCGCGCGACGCGTCGTCGCGCGACTGGTGGCCGGCGAGCCAACCCTCGGCGCTACCCAGCGCCGCACGCACGCGATCGGCAACGGCCACCAGGCCCGGCTCGCGCAGCTCCTTCAGCTCGCGCTCCACGGCGCGCGTCAGCGGACCGATGCCGGCCGGGCCGATCGCGCGCAGCGTGTCGAGCGAGAGCACGTTGGTCGTGCCCTCCCAGATGGTGAGCACCTGCGTGTCGCGCAGCAGCACGGGAAGCCCGGTGTCTTCCACGTAGCCGGCGCCGCCGAAGGACTCGAGCACCTCGGAGACGACGGCGACGGCCTGCCGGCCGGTGGTGAGCTTCACCACGGGCGTGAGCAACCGAAGGAGCGCCTCCTCCTCTTCGGTCGCCCGGCCGCACTCCGACCTGCCCAGCAGGGCTACCATATAGAAGGTGAGGTGGAACGACGCCTCGAACTCGGCCTGCAGCCCGGCCAGCGTGTCGGCGTGCAGCGGCTGCTCGGCGAGGGGGCGGCCGAAGGCCGTGCGCACGCGCGCGTACGACCGGGCGAGCGCGAGTCCGCGGCGCATGTAGGCCAGCGCCGCCACGGAGTTCCAGGTGCGCGTGATGTTGAGGACGGTGCTGATCGCGCGCACGCCGTTGGCCAGCTCGCCCACGGGGATCGCGGGCGTGCCGTCGAGGGTCAGCTCGGCGGTGGGCAGCTTGCGCGTCCCCAGCTTGTCCTTGAGACGGTCGGTGGCGATGCGGTTGGGCGCGCCGGACTCGTCGCGGGTCTCGACGTAGAACATGGCGAGCCCGCGACCACCCGCGGGATTTCCCTCGGGGCGGGCGAGCGTGAGCGCCATCTGCGACGTGATGGCCGAGGTGAACCACTTGCGGCCGTACAGGTGCCAGCCGCCGTCGGGCGCCTTGCGGGCCACGGTCTCGGAGGGCGCGACGTCGGAGCCGCCGATCTGCTCGGTCATCCATTGGCCGCTGGTCCAGAAGACGGCGGGATCGCGGCTCGTGAGACGCGGCAGGGCGCGCTCGAGCAGCGCCGCGTTGCCCGACACGACGAGGGCGCGCGCCGCGCCGTCGGTCATGGCGAGCGGGCAGGCGTAGATCTCGGTGGACGGCGTGAACAGGTACACGAGCGCGAACTGCAGCACGCGTGAGCGCTCGGCGAGCGGCCGCTTGTAGGCGATGGCGACGAGTCCCTCGCGCGCCGCGATCGCCTCGGCGCGGCGCCAGAGCGGGGTGGTCTCGATGCGGTCCACGCGATTGCCCCACGGGACCCACTGCACGAGCACGGGCTCCAGCTCGCGCTCGGCGAGCTGCTGGGCGTACAGCTCGCCGCCGGCGAGTTCGCCCATGCGGTCGAGCTGCGGCGTGGCGGCCCGGAGCTGGTCGGGGGTGAGCGCGCGCGCGAGATAGCTGCGCAGCACGCGGTCGTCGGCGAACTGGTTGCCGAGTGACGGCGGGGTCTGGACGAATGGCATGTCGGCGCTCCCTTCGGGCGGACCGGGCGCGGCCGGCCCGCGACTATCGAATGATACCCAGGGGCGGCGCGGGCGCGCTGTCGGGGAGGGGAAGGAGGGCGGAGGGAGCCTTCACTCCCGGCACACGAACGTGTGGGTCTCGCAGCGGCCGGGGGTATAGAGTTCCTGCGGACAGGCGACGCTGTCGCTGCCGGCGTAGTTGAAGGCCACGACGTGGAGCATCCAGGCGTTGACCACGAAGTCCTGGCTCGTCTGGCCCTTGGCGATCGTGGCGACGTTGCTGCCGTCGAGCAGCACGTCGTACGAATGGCTCGCCGCCGATTGGTCCGCGAAGTTGAGCGTCGCGGTGTAGTCGATGTAGCAGGCCTGGTGGAGGAGACCGGTGGAGTCTCCGTAACAGGCCAGCGAGGCGACGACGAGCAGCGCGGTAACGACCAGCGGAAGCCGAGCCATACGATTTCCCTCAGGAGTCGCCGGGCGCACGTCGTGCCGGCGTGGGGGCGAATATCGCGCGCGGTACAACGGCGGGAAAGCGGGATTTCTCCGGGTGCGCGGCGGCCGCGCGGCGTGCGGGGCTTCGGGGCCCTGCCGGGGGGCGCTGGCGCCCCCGCTCCCCGGCCCGCAACTTTGGCCGATCCCGCCTCCCGCCGGCCTCAACCCACCGCCACCGTCCGCCACATGCAACCGAAAGAACTCACCATCCGTGGCCTCATCCTGGGCGTGCTCATCACCACGCTGTTCACCGCGGCCAACGTGTACCTGGGCCTCAAGGTCGGGCTCACGTTCGCGTCGTCGATTCCGGCGGCGGTGATCTCGATGGCGCTGCTCAGCATGGTGAAGGACTCGTCCATTCTCGAGAACAACATCGTGCAGACGGTGGCGTCGGCGGCGGGCACGCTGTCGGCGATCATCTTCGTGCTGCCCGGCCTGGTGATCATCGGCTGGTGGCAGGGATTCCCGTTCTGGGAGTCGTTCCTGGTGTGCGTGAGCGGCGGCGTGCTGGGCGTACTGTTCACGATTCCGCTGCGGCGGGCGCTGGTCACGACGTCGGACCTGCCGTATCCCGAAGGCGTGGCGGCGGCCGAGGTGCTGCGCGTGGGCTCGGGGACGCGCGGGGAGACGAGCGACGACACGGGCGAGGCGAAGCAGGGGCTCCGCGCGGTGATTCTGGGGAGCGCGACGTCGGCCGGGATGGCGATCCTGGCGGCGACGCAGATCGCGCTGGGCGAGCTGACGGGCTACTTCCCGATCGGCTCCACGGCGGCGAGCGGATACGACATGGCGTGGTCGCTGGCGCTCGTCGGGGCAGGCCATCTCGTGGGGCTGTCGGTGGGAATGGCGATGCTGCTCGGGCTGGTGATCGCGTGGGGCGTGGCGGTGCCGGTGCTCACGCACATGCAGGGCGCGATCCCGGCGGGGATGACGCTGGCCTCGAACACCGCGCACATCTGGGGCACCCAGGTGCGGTTCATCGGCGCCGGCGCGATCGGCATCTCGGCCATCTTCACGCTCGCGATGCTGGCGAAACCCGTGGTCGCGGGGCTGGTGAGCACGCTGGCCGCGTCGCGCACCGCGGCGGATGGAGACGAGAGCGACCGCGATCTGGGGCGCGGGTGGATCATCGGGCTCGCCATCGGTTGCGCGCTGATGGCAGGCGGCCTGGCGTACCACTTCGCGGCCGGCACGGCGCTGGCGCCCGACGCCGGACGGCTCACCGCGGTCGCGGTGCCGTTCGTGGTGATCGTGGGATTCGTGATCGCCGGCATCTGCGGCTACATGGCGGGGCTGATCGGGGCGTCGAACAGCCCGATCTCGGGCGTCGGCATCCTGTCGATCGTGATCTGCGCCTCGATCCTGGTCGCGGTGGTGCATCCCGTGGACGCGTCGAAGCCGGCGCTGGTCGGGTTCTCGCTGTTCGTGACGGCGATCGTGTTCGCGTGCGCGACGATCTCCAACGACAACCTGCAGGACCTGAAGACGGGGCAGCTCGTGGGCGCCTCGCCGCGGCGCCAACAGATCGCCCTCATTGTGGGCGTGCTGGCCGGCGCGTCCGTGATCCCGTGGGTGCTCAACCTGCTCGCCCGGGCGTACGGATTCGCGGGGGCGCCCAACGTGGGCGTGCTGGCGCCGGGCCACGCGCTGCCGGCGCCGCAGGCGGTGCTGATCTCGTTGCTGGCCAAGGGGGTGATCGGCGGCAACCTCAACTGGACGATGATCGGCGTGGGCGCGCTGGTGGGCGTGGGGCTGATCCTGCTCGACGCGGGGTTGGGAGCGGCGAACAGGCTGCGCATCCCGCCGCTGGCGGTGGGCATCGGCATCTACCTGCCGATGTCGGCGACGTTCGCGGTGGTCGTGGGCGCGGTGCTCTCGCACTGGTACGATGGGCGCGTGGCGCACGATCCGAATCCGGAGCGTGCCAAGCGGCTGGGCACGCTGGTGGCGTCGGGGCTGATCGTGGGCGAGAGCCTGTGGGGCGTGCTCAACGCCGGGCTGATCGTGGGGCTGGCCAAGGAGGCGCCGATCGCGCTCGTGAAGGAGACGTTCGCGCCCGCGCCATGGCTGGGCGTGATCGTGTTCGTGGCGCTGCTGGTCTTCATCTACCGCTGGATGCTGGGCAAGTCGGCGGTGATGCAGCCGGAGGCGCGGTAGCGGTCACTCGGCGCGCAGCGCCACCGTGGGATCCACGCGCGTGGCCCGCCGCGCCGGCACGTAACAGGCCACGGCGGCGACGGCCACGAGGAGAAGCGCCGCGCCGCCGAAGGTGAGCGGGTCGTGCGGGCTCACGCCGAACAGCTCGGCGCGGATGAGCCGGCCCGCCCCCAGCGCGACGACGATTCCGCCCGCGGCCCCAACGAGCGCCATGCCGAGCCCCTGGCCGAGCACCAGGCGCATGACCTGGCCGCGCTGCGCGCCGAGGGCGACGCGCACGCCGATCTCGCGCGTGCGCTGCCCCACGAGATAGGAGATCACTCCGTAGAGGCCCACGCAGGCCAGGACGAGGGCCAGCGCGGCGAACGCCGTGAGGAGCATCATGGTGAGCCGGCGCGCGGCGTACGAGGTGGCCACGACGTCGTCCATGGTCTGTACGCCGTAGACCACGTCGCCGGGCTCGTTCGCGGCCACGGCGCGGCGCACGTCGGCCATGACGCTGGTGGGATCGCCGCTCGTGCGCATCACCACCGCCACGCCGTCGGCGGCGAGCGACATCAGCTTGTCGGGGAGCTGCATGAACGGGTAATCGATCTGCGCCTCGACGGCCGACCGCGGATCGCCGTCCAGCCGCCACTGCTTGACGTGATCCACCACGCCGACGATCTCGGCCTGTACGTCGAACCCGCCGATGTTGATGCGCTGGCCGATGGGATCCTGGCCGGGGAAGTAGGTCCGCGCGAAGTCCTCGTCCACGTCCACGACGATCGGTGCATGCTCGTCGTCCTGCGCGGTGATGAAGCGGCCGCGTTCGAGCGTGATGCCCATGGCGCGCTGGAAGCCGGCTTCGACCAGGTAGCACATCACCTGCGGCATGTCGTGCACGGTGGCGGGCTTCGGACGTCCCTGGATCCAGAAGGGGAGCGCGGTGTCGTGGATCATGGGGCGGGAGCCGAGCGTGACCGAGACGGCGTCCACGCCGGGCACGGCGCGCATCGCGGCGTCGAAGCGGCGCAGGCGCGCCCGGGTCTGGGCGGGTGTGGTGTTCGGCGTCGCGGGGAGTGCGAGCGCGAAGGTGATCGCGTGGCTCGGATTGAAGCCCGGGTTCACGCGCCAGAGCGCCTGGAGGGTGCGGAGCATGAGCCCTGCGCCGACGAGCAGCACGACGGCGAGCGCGACCTCGACGGCGACGAATCCGCGTTGCAGGCGGTAGCGCGTGCCGCTCGCGCCCCGTCCCGACTCCTTGAGTACTTCCTGAAGGTCCGGCCGCGACGTGCGGAGCGCGGGCGCGAGCCCGAACAGCAGGCCGGCGCCGATGGATGCGCCGAGGGCGAACAGGAGCACACGAGCGTCCAGGCCGACGTCGCCCGCACGCGGCAGCGCGCCGGGGAGTACGGCGATCACGAGGCGCGTGCCCCACGCGGCGAGGCCGGCGCCGAGGGCCCCGCCGACGCCGGCGAGCAGCAGGCTCTCGGTGAGGAGC
>JBJKPA010000116.1:0-2690 GCA_046706905.1 Gemmatimonadaceae bacterium | reverse complement strand
CGCGGCGCGCCGCGGCTCAGCGCAGCATCTGCTTGGCGATCGTCTGGAGCTGCATGTTGGACGTTCCCTCGTAGATCGCGCCGATCTTGGCGTCGCGGTAGAACTTCTCGGCGGGGAAGTCCTTGGTATAGCCGTAGCCGCCGAACAGCTCGAGGGAGATCGATGTCACGCGCTCGCAGACCTGCGAGGCGTAGAGCTTGGCCATGGCGCCCTCCATGGCGATGTCGCGGCCGGCGTCCTTGAGGCGGGTCGCGTTGTACACCATGAGGCGCGCCGCCTCGACCTCGGTGCGGGCCTGGGCGAGCTGGAACTGGATGCCCTGGAACTCGGCGATCGACCTGCCGAACTGCTGGCGCTCCTTGACGTACGCCGTGGCGGCGGCGAGCGCCCCCTGGGCGATGCCGATCATCTGCGCGCCGATGCCGATGCGCCCCTCGTTGAGCGTCTCGATGGCCACGTTGTACCCCTGCCCGACGGGCCCGAGGACATTCTGCTCGGGGACCTCGACGCCGTCGAGGATCAGCTCGCAGGTGCTCGACGCGCGGATGCCCATCTTGTCTTCCTTCTTGCCGACGCCGAATCCGGGGAAGCCGCGCTCCACGACGAACGCCGTGATCCCCTTGTAGCCGGCGCTCGGATTCGCGTTGGCGAAGATGACGTAGATCTCCGCTTCGGCGGCGTTGGTGATCCACATCTTGCGGCCGTTCAGGATCCACTTGTCGCCCTTCTGCTCGGCGCGCGACGCCATGCCGAAGGCGTCGGAGCCCGAGCCCGGCTCGGAGAGGGCGTACGCGCCGATCGTGCCCGAGGTGAGGCGGGGCAGGTAGGTGGACTTGATGTAGTCGCTGCCGTAGGTCCGGATCGGGAAGTTGACGAGGGTGTTCTGGACGTCCACCTGGATGGCGGCCGCGGCGTCGATCTTGCTGAGCTCCTCGACGGCCAGCGTGACCATCATGAGGGAGCCGTCGGCCCCGCCGTATTCCTCGGCGACCTCGATGCCCATGAGCCCCATCTCGGCGAAGCCGCGGGTCAACTCGGGGTCGATCTTCTGGGCCTTCTCCATGGCCTGGACGCGAGGGCGGACCATCTCTTCGGCCATGCTCGCGACGGCGTCGCGGAACAGGACCTCGTCGTCGGAGAGGATGGTGAGCGGGGCGCGGGCGGAGGCGAGGTCGGTGGGCATCGGGACGCACGGTGAGGGTGTACGTCGCAATATACTGTGAGTCGGTATGTCGGTGAGTCGGCAACGGCTCACAGCGCAACGGCGTGAGGTAGTTACCGACATACCGACTCACTGACTCACCGACTCACTCTAGAACATCGACCTCGCGCTGGAGCACAGCGTGAGCAGCTGCTCGTCGGAGAGCTGCTGCCAGTTGGCGGGCGCCGGCCACACGCGGCGCCGGTCGATGCGCGACGAGAAGATGAGTCCCGGGTTCTCGGTCTGCGGCAGGACGTCCCACTCGAGCGCCATGCGGAAGTCCCACTGGCTCTCGTCGTAGACTTCCCATTCGACGCGGTCGCCGTCCACGAGTATCCGCGCGTTCCCGCCGGGGGAATTCAGTCCCCCCGTCGGCACGTCTTCGGGATTCGTGGATCGCGCGTCCATGCGAGCCTCGGGTAGCGTCCCAGCGCACGAGCGCTCGGATCCGGAACGAACGGGGGGTTCGGTGTGCGCGAAATTAGAACGTCGCGCGACATCATCGCCGGGCGATCGGCGCTACCGACTACAGCATAAGTAATGACGCACCAACGACATTCCTGCAACCCTTGGTGTCATTTCGACCGCCCCCGAGGGCCGGCGGCCGCCCCGGAAGGGCCCCAGATTAGGGGGTGTCGGAGATCACGCCCCGAAGACCTCCAGGGCCAGCTCGACCTTGCCGAAGGGGGCCGAAACCTGGGCGCCCTGCACGAGGGGGCGCACCCGGTCGAGCATCTCGCGGGCGATGGCGATGCCCTCGGCCACGGCGTGGTCGCGGGACTTCTCGTTGGCGCGGCGCATCCGCGCGATGACGGCGTCGGGAACGGTCACCCCGGGCACCTCGTTGGCCAGGAACTCGGCGTTTCGCACCGAGACCAACGGCCAGATGCCGGCCACGACCGGCAGGCGCACGTGCGCGACGCGGGTCATGAAGCGCTCGAGCTGCTCGACGTCGAATACCGGCTGCGTGATCGCGAACTCGGCGCCGGCCTCCACCTTCCACTCGTAGCGCCGGACTTCGTGCTCGGGGTCCACGGCGGCGGGATTGACGCCGACGCCGATCACGAACCGGGTGGGTTGGCCGATCTGGTTGCCGCCGGGATCCATGCCGCGGTTCAGGTTGTGGACGAGGTTGGTGAGCCCGATCGAGTCGATGTCGAAGACGGCGGTGGCGTCGGGGTAGGGGCCCATCTTGGGCGGGTCGCCGGTGACGAGGAGCAGGTTGTGGAGCCCGATGGCGGCCGCTCCGAGCAGGTCGGAGAGCATGCCGAGCAGGTTCCGGTCGCGGCAGGCGTAGTGGGTGACCGTCTCGATGCCGACCTGCTGCTGGATGAGCACGCTGGTGAGCAGCGCGCCCATGCGGCTCTGGGCGCGCGGCCCGTCGGGGACGTTCACGGCGTGCACGCCGGCGGCCTTCAGGCGCGCCACGTCGGCGAGCATGCGCGAGGCATCGACGCCGCGCGGGGGCACGATCTCGACCGAGGTGACC
>JBJKPA010000115.1:0-2544 GCA_046706905.1 Gemmatimonadaceae bacterium | reverse complement strand
CGGGCGCTCGCCACGCTGGATGTGCACCCGGCTGGCGCGCCGCCCGTCCTCGACCTCGGCGTGGAGCCGATGGACGCCGCGCTGACGCCGGAATATCTGCGCGCGCAGTTCGCCCGGCGGCGGGGGCCGATCAAGCCGGTGCTGCTCGACCAGCGGGTGATCGCCGGTCTCGGAAACATCTACGCCGCCGAGGCACTCTGGCGCGCCCGGATCAGTCCGCGCGCGCGGGCGTCGTCGCTCACGCGGCCGCGGCTCGCGGCGCTGATCGCGGCGATCCGCGCGGTGATCGAACGCGCGACCGGTGCGCGCTACATGGAGATCGGGGCGGCGCGGCTGGCCGTGTACGACCGCGAGGGGCGGAAATGCCGGCGGTGCGGTACGCCGATCCGGCGCATCGTGCAGGCCGGGCGCTCCACCTACTACTGCCCGGCCTGCCAGCGGCGCTGACCTAGCGTTCGAGCTTGAATCCGGGATCGACCGCCGGACGCCTGGGCGCGTTGGCGACGAGCCATCCCGTCATGTACATCCAGTCGGCCATCCGGGTGAGCTTGGCGTAGTCGATGCGCGACGGCTCGTCCCGCGGCGTGTGATAATCGGGATGCAGGTCGGTCGAGTACATGAGCGCCGGCACGCCGTGCCGCACGTACGGCACGTGGTCGCTGCGGAAGTACCAGCCCTCGGGGTGCGTGGGCCGGTCCCACGTCGAATCGAGCACGAACTTTCCCGTGGCGGCGTTGGCCTCGAGCGCCATGCGCACGAGGTCGCTGGAATTCCGATGCGGGGGCTGCACGCCGAGCAGCGACGCGGTGTCGGGGTTGTTGCGGCCGATGAGGTCGCCGTTGAGCACGGCCACGATGTCGTGCAGCGGCACGACCGGGTGCACGGAGTGATAGCGGGAGCCCAGGAGCCCGCGCTCCTCGGCGCCGTGCCAGACGAAGAGGGCCGAGCGCTTGCCCGGCTGCTTCACGAACGCGCGGGCGATGGCGAGCAGGGCCACGCTGGTCGAGCCGTTGTCGTCGGCGCCGTTCCAGATCGAGTCGCCGTCGATCGGGAAGCGCACGCCGTCGTGATCGGTGTGGCTGCTGAACATCACGTATTCGTGGCGCAGTCTGGGATCGGTGCCGCGCACGATGCCGACGACGTTCACCGAGGGATAATCGAACGTCTCGGTGATGAGGTGGATGTGCGCCGGCTGCCCGGATGGGCGCAGCTCGGCGAGCATGTTCCGGTGCGCGTACAGGATCGGGATGCCGCCGCCCGGGCCGCCGTAGCGGCCGCCCGCGGCGTTGGTGGCGGAGTCGTCCACGTCGTACAGGCCGCGGGCGGCGTTGACGCTCACCGCCTGGAACGCGACCTCGCCCACCGAGTCGGCGACCAGGATCACGGCGGCGGCGCCGCGCCGGGCCAGCGCGCGCCTCTGCGCCGCGATGGACGCGCGCGCGTAGTGCCATTCGGGCGTGTACACGCCCTCGAACTGCCGGGTGCCCGGCGGGGGCGGCTCGAGCGTGGCCACGGCGACCTTTCCGCGCACGTCGATCGTGGTGTCGCTCCCGTCGCCGGCGAACACCGTGGGCGCGCTGATGTCGGCGCTGACGGTGTTCGTCGCGGCCATGCCGGTCCAGAGCGCGTACGCGTGGTCACCCACGGAAATCGTGCTGGCCGGGGAGAGGCGCGTGCGCTTCATGCTCCACCACTGGAAGTAGGTGCCGTCGTCGCCGGCGGGGAGGAGCCCGGCCTGGCGGGCGCGCTTCGCTTCCCAGGCGGCGGCGCGCAGCTCGTCCAGGGTGCCGGCCTCGCGGCCGCGCATGGCGTCACTGGCCAGGTAGTAGAGGTCGCTCTTGAGATCGGCCTGCCTGATGGCCGAGATGGCGGCGGGGACGGTGACGGGAGCGGGATGCTGGGCGGCGAGCGGGGCGGCGGCGAGCGCGAACGCGAGCGCGCCGAGCGTGAGTCGGGTGGGCATGGCGGGATTCGGGGCCGGGGTGAGGGAACGGCGACTAGCTTGCGCGTTCCCGGCGCGGGGCGCCAGGGGCGGTGATCAGTCCAGCGCCTCGACGATCGCGCCCTTGATGTACCCGGTCTCCGGAATCGTCAGGATCTCGGGATGGTCGAGCGGCTGGCCCACGACCTCGCGCAGCGCCAGCCGGCGTCCCGAGTCGGCGGCCGCGGCCTCGAGCATCTCCAGAAAACGCGGCCGCGTGAGGTGGAAGCTGCAGCTCGCCGTGAACAGTACGCCGCGCGGGGCCAGGAGGCGCATGGCGCGCAGGTTGATCTCCTTGTATCCGCGGACGGCGGCGGCCAGCGCGCTCTTCGTCTTGGCGAACGCCGGCGGATCGAGCACGATGGTGTCGAACCGCTTCCGCTCGCGCTCGGCGGACTTGAGATAGTCGAAGGCATTGGCCTCGAGGAACTCGACGTTGGCGAGCCCGTTTCGCGCGGCGTTCTCGCGCGCCCGCTCGAGCGCGGCGGCCGAGCTGTCGAGGGCCAGCACGTGGTCGGCGTGCTGCGCGAGATGCAGGGCGAACGACCCGTGGTAGCTGAAGC
>JBJKPA010000114.1:0-5780 GCA_046706905.1 Gemmatimonadaceae bacterium | reverse complement strand
GCCGTGGCCAGGCCGAGCGGCACGAGCGTGCGCGCCCAGACCGCGGCGAACTCCCACCAGGCGGCGTCACCGCGCTCGGCGAGGAGCGGCGCGGCCGCCGCCTCGATGCGCCGCTTCAGCGCCCGGCGCTGGTCTTCGGTGGGGCGGTCGGCGGCGTCGAACCGGCGGAGGATTTTCCCCAGCTCGGGGTCTGGGGACAGGTCGCGGCGAATCATCAGCCGTCTCCTCGGAAGTGCGCGAGTGCCTTGCGCAGTTGGTGCCGGGCCGCGTGCAGGTGCCATCGCACGGTGGCGCGGGAGGATTCGAGCAGCTCGGCGATCTCGGCCACGGAATACCCGTCGAGTTCGAAGAGCTGCATGATCAGCTGCCGGCGGGGGGGCAGGAGGGCCAGCTCGTGCCGGAAGCGGGCGAGGATCTCCGCCCACTCGGCCGCCTCGGCGGGGCCCTGGCCGACGTCGCGCGCCTCGTCGGGGAGCGGCTCGGTGACCCGCACGGCGCGCGCCGCGGCGAGGTCGAGCCCGCGGTTCACGATGATCCGCGAGAGCCAGGGCCAGAAGGGACGCGAGTCGTCGAACGCTTCGAGGTGACGGAGCGCGGCGAGGAAGGCGTCCTGCGTGAGATCCTCGGCGTCCTGCCGGTGGCGGAGGAGCCGGAAGCTCAGCGCGAGGGCGCGATCGAGATGCCGCTCCACGAGGGCGCCGTAGGCTTCACGGTCCCCGTCGCGCACGCGCGCGATCAGCCGGCGTTCTTCGTCCGCCTCGTGTTGTTTTGGAGAGCGCGCGACCCGGGGGTCACGCTGCGGTTTGGCCGTTGGCGTTGAAGCACTCCAGAGCAAGAACCGCGGACCCGGACGGGCGGGAATCCCCCCCAAACACGCACCTGAAAGTACGCTGACCCCGCGCTCGCCGGATCCGGGTTGTCCTACACTTGCTCTGTACGACCAGGTCGGGCGGACCGTTTGGTCTCGGTCCCAACCTTCCATCCGTACGAGACACCCCCCCACCCGGAAAATGGTCACGTAGAAGTTTCCTAAATCGTTCGCTCACATTTTCTTAGTGATCGTCGGGGGTCGTTCCGGACCCGCTCTCGGGGGTTCCCCCCGGGGGTACCCGGAGGGCGCTAAGCGCCTGCGGGGCCGGGGCCTGGGCCGGTCTCGACCCCCCGGGCCAGGTAGATGGGATGGACCAGGGCCCGGAAGCGGGGGAGCCAGAGGGCGAAGGTCAGCCCGCCGGCGATGCAGACGGATCCGCCGATCGCGATGGTGAGGGGCACCCCCAGCCGCTCGGCCACGATCCCGGCCAGGAGGGAGCCGATGGGGGCGGTGCCGAGGAAGGCCATGGCGTAGAAGGCCATGACGCGTCCGCGGAGCCTCTCCTCGACGACGGTTTGCACGATGGTGTTCGTGGCCGCCATGGTGACCATCATGCCGCCGCCCGCGATGGGGAGCAGGACGAGGGAGAGCCAGAGGGCGTGCGAGCGCGAGAAGGCGATGAGTCCGGCGCCGAAGGTGCAGGCGGCGATGGCCATCACGCGCTCGAGACCGACGACGGTGGTCCGCGCGGCGAGATAGAGCGCCCCGGCCATGGCGCCGAGGCCGGCCGCGGTGAGCAGGAAGCCGTAGGTGTGCGGGCCGCCGTGCAGGATCTCGCGGGCCACGGCGGGCATGAGGACCATGTACGGGATGCCCATCGTGCTGACCAGCGCGAGCAGGAGTAGCGCGTTGCGGATGGGAAGAAAGCCGGCGACGTAGCGGAAGCCGTCGCGCAGCTCTTCCAGGATGTGCGTGGCGTGGCGGACGCGCGCCTCGCGGACGTTGCGCATGGCGAGCAGCGAGGCGATCACGGCGAGGTAGGAGACGGCGTCCACGACGAAGCACCAGCCCTCGCCGAAGGCGGCGATGAGCACGCCGCCGATGGACGGGCCGATGATGCGGCTGCCGTTGACCATCGTGGAGTTGAGGGCGATGGCGTTGGACAGGTCGTTGCGGTCCTCGACCATGCGGACCACGAAGGCCTGGCGGGCGGGGGTGTCGAACGAGTTGATCACGCCCTGGATGAGGGAGAGGGCGATGATCTCGTTGACGGTGATGATGCCGGGCAGGGCGAGGGCGGCGAGCGCGGCAGATTGGAGCATGGACGCGACCTGGGTCACGATCAGCACGCGGTGGCGGTCCCAGCGGTCGATCAGGACGCCGGTGACGGGGGCGAGGATCAGCGTGGGAATCTGGCCGGCGAACCCGACCACGCCCAGCAGGAAGGCCGACCCGGTGAGGCGGTAGACGAGCCAGGCCGTGGCGGTGCGGGTGATCCAGGTGCCGACGAGCGAGACGCTCTGGCCGCTGAAGAAGAGGCGGTAGTTCCGGTGCGAGAGGGCGCGGGCGATGGCGGGCGCCCGGCGCCGGGCCGGCGCGGCGGGGGGTTCGGTACCGGGGGCGGTCAGGCGAGCGCGGCCAGCACGTCGGCCGTGGCGCGCACGCGGCCGATGGTCGGGAAGAACCGCGTCACGGCGTGGACGTGGAGATCCGCCCCGCGGGCGGCCATCGCGTCCTCGACGAAGATCTGGTCATAGCCGGACTCATATGCGACGCGCGCGGTGGCCTCGACGCCGATGTTGGTGGAGATGCCGCCGAGGACGATGGTGCGGATGCCGCGCCGGCGGAGGTGCGTGTCGAGGTCGGTATTGAAGAAGGCGCCGGGCTGGTGCTTGGTGACGATCACGTCGCCGGCGGCGGGTTCGAGCTCGGGCATGATCTCGATCCAGTCGGGGGGCAGCCCGGCGGCCGGCCGCGGGCGGGGCACGTCGGCCGTGACGCGCGGGAACAGCTCCCAGTGGGGCCCCGGGTCCACGCGCACGAACACGACCAGCGCGTTGCGCTCGCGGAAGCGGAGCACGAGCTGGCGGGCGCGGGCCACGACGTCGGCGGCGGCGTGCGGCGCGGTGGACATCGAGGCGATGCCGCGCTGGAGGTCGATCAGGACGAGCGCGGTGGTTGACGGATCAAGGACCAGATCGGACATGCGGCAGCTCGGATGACGGAGTCGACCAGAAAATTACACGCGTGCCATGGTGGGGAATGGGAGGAATCCTATATAGTAGGCGGGTGGCCCGGCGGTTCCGGCGGGCCTCGAACCCCCAATCCGTCGAGGTTCTTCTCATGCCCACGTCCCTTCCGGTCCGATTCCGGCGCGCCGCGCTGCTGCTCGGCGCGCTGTGCCTGCCGTTGGCGGCGGCCGCGCAGCAGGACTCGCTGCCCGGCATCGTGCGTGACGCGTCGGTGGAAGGCATCACCGCCTATCATCTGCCCTCCAACGGGCTGACGGTGCTGCTCTACCCCGACCAGACCAAGCCGCAGACGCTGGTCAACGTCACCTACCTCGTGGGGTCGCGCGAGGAGGGCCCGGGCGAGCTCGGCATGGCGCACCTGCTCGAGCACATGATGATCAAGGGGACCCCCGAGCACCCCGACATCTCCAAGGAGCTGGAGTCGCGCGGCGTGCAGTACAACGCCAGCACGTCGTTCGACCGCACGAACTACTTCGAGCTGTTCGCGGCCGCCGATTCGTCGCTCCGCTGGGCGCTGGAGATGGAGGCCGACCGGATGGTGCACAGCCGCATCGCGAAGTCCGATCTGGACGCCGAGATGACGGTGGTGCGCAACGAGTTCGAGAGCGGCGAGAACAACCCGACGCTGGTCACGATCAAGCGCGTGCTGGGCAGCGCGTACCTGTTCCATCCGTACGGGCGGCTGCCGATCGGCGACCGGTCGGACATCGAGCACGTGCCGATCCAGAAGCTGCAGGCGTTCTACCACAAATACTACCAGCCCGACAACGCGGTGCTGCTGATCGCCGGCAAGTTCGACACGACGCAGGCGCTGCTCATGGTGCGGAAGTACTTCGGGGCGGTGCCGCGTCCGACGCGGGTGCTCGAGCCGGTGTACACGGTGGAGCCGACACAGGACGGCGAGCGCGAGGTGTGGGTGCGCCGCGTGGGCACCGAGCAGGACCTCGTGGCGTTCTACCACACGCCGGCCGGATCGAGCCCGGACGATGCGGCGATCGACGTGCTGGAGCACGTGCTGACCGACGCGCCTTCGGGGCGGTTGTACAAGGCGCTGGTCGAGACCAAGCAGGCGGCGTCGGTGGACGTGCTCCCCCTCGAGCTGCACGACCCGGGCGGGATGATGCTCATCGCGACGCTCCGGAAGGAGGACACGCTGGCCGTGGCGCGCGCCACGATGCTCGACGTGCTGCACAGGATCACGACCACCGACCCGCCGACGGCGGCCGAGGTGGAGCGGGCAAAGAACGCGATCACGAGCCAGTACTCGCTGGCGCTGGCCAACACGGCCGGCGTGGGGCTGGCGCTCTCCGACTGGATGGGCGTGGGCGACTGGCGGTTGTTCTTCCTGCACCGCGACGAGGTGAAGAAGGTGACGCCGGCCGACGTCGAGCGCGTGGCGGCGGCGTACATCAAGCCGTCCAACCGGACGCTGGGCTTCTTCATCCCCACGGACCATCCCGACCGCGCGGTGATCCCGCCGGCGCCCGACATCAAGCGCCTCGTCGCCAACTACCACGGCGAGGCGGTGGCCGAGGCGGGCGAGGCGTTCGATCCCTCGCCGGCGAACATCCTGGCCCACACCACGCAGTTCACGACGCGGGCCGGGCTCACCACGGCGCTCCTCGTGAAGAAGACCCGCGGGGCGAGCGTCAACGCCGTGATCACGCTGCGGTTCGGGAACGAGCAGACGCTGCAGCACCGCGGCGACGCGCTGCAGGTCGCGGCGGCGATGCTGATGCGCGGCTCGACGCTCCACACGCGCCAGCAGCTCACCGACTCGCTGAACAAGCTCAAATCGCGGATGACGACGAGCGGCAACGGGCCGAACGTCATCGTGTCCATCCAGTCCACCCGGGCGAATCTGCCCGCCGTGCTCTCGCTTGCCGACGAGGTGCTGCGCCACCCGTCGTTCGATTCGACCGAGTTCTCGGCGTTCATCGACGAGCAGGTCGCGCAGCTCGAATCGCAGTCCAAGGAGCCCACCGCGCTCGGCATCCTCGCCATCGAGCGCCGGCTGGCCCGGTACCCGAAGAGCGACCCGCGGTACGTGGGCACGATTCCCGAATCCGAGGCGGCGCTCAAGGGGCTGACGGTGGCCCGGATCCGGAAGGCGTACGACGACTTCTTCGGCGCCGGCGCGGGACAGATCGCCGTGGTCGGCGATTTCGACCAGGCCGCGGTGCGCGCGCAGCTCGACACGATGTTCGCCGGCTGGAAGACGCGCTCGCCCTACACGCCGATGGTGAACCGCCTGTTCGCGACCACGGCGTCGCGGGACACGATCGACACGCCCGACAAGGCGAACGCGATCTTCGTGGCCGCCACGACGTTCCCGATGAGCGATCACGATCCGGATTACGCGGCGATGACGCTGGCCAACTACATGCTGGGCGGCGGCGCGCTCACCTCGCGGCTGACGCAGCGGATCCGCGTGAAGGACGGGTTGAGCTACGCCACGCAGTCGGTGTTCGCGGCCGACGCGCGGGTCGAGTCGGCGCAGCTCATCGCGCTCGCCATCCACGCGCCGCAGAACGGACCGAAGGTGATCGACGACTTCTTCGACGTCATCGACAGCACGCGCGCCGCCGGGTTCACGGCCGACGAGCTGGCGAAGGCCAAGACCGGGCTCCTCGAGCTCCACCGCCTGGGCCGGTCGTCCGACGCCGCGCTCGCCAACCAGCTCGTGACCGACATGCTCCTCGGCCGCACGATCCGGT
>JBJKPA010000113.1:0-11639 GCA_046706905.1 Gemmatimonadaceae bacterium | reverse complement strand
GCGCAGCAGGTGCAGTTCCGCCTCGCCCGGCTCACCGGCGGCCGCGCGGGCCGCGGCGGCCGGGGCGGGTTCGGCTTCGGCGGCGGTCCGGGCGAGGCGGTGGATCTCTCGCACGCCCAGCCGCTCACCGCCTACGGCGAGTGGACCAAGAAGTCCGGCTACTGGCGGCTGCCCGCCGGCGGCGGCCGGCCCACGCCGCTCATCTGGGCCGACAAGGACATCGGCGCGGCGCAGCAGGCGAAGGACGCCGACCGCGTGATCTTCACCCAGCAGACCTTCCGCGAGTTCCCCGACTACTGGGCGAGCGACACGAACTTCGCCGCGCCCCGGCAGGTCACCGACGCCAACCCGCAGATTGCGGAATACGCGTGGGGCCGGCGCATCCTCATCGACTTCACGAACAGCAAGGGGCGCCGCCTGCAGGGCACGCTCACCCTGCCGGCCGACTACCAGCCCGGCAAGAAGTACCCGATGCTGGTCTACATCTACGAGATTCTGTCCAACACCGACCACGAATTCTCGATGCCGGTGTACGACGACCGGCCGCACATGAGCGAGTACGCCAGCGACGGCTACCTCGTGTTCTCGCCCGACATCGTCTACGACCTCGGCTACCCCGGCACCTCGGCCCTCGACTGCGTCACCGCGGGGGTGAAGAAGGTCATCCAGCTCGGCTACGCCGACCCGGCGCACATCGGGCTCCAGGGCCACAGCTGGGGCGGCTATGAGTCGTCGTTCATCCTGACGCAGACCAACATGTTCGCCGCCGTCGTGACCGGCGCGCCGCTCACCGACCTGATCAGCATGTACGACGAGCTGTACAAGGGCAGCGGGGCCTGGAACGGCGGGATCCTGGAGACCAGCCAGGGACGCATGGGCGCCGACGTCACGCCGTGGAACCACACGAGGCTCTACGAGGAGGAGTCTCCGCTGTTCAACGTCACGAAGATCGCGACCCCGTTCATGATCCTGCAGGGCACGGCCGACAACGCCGTAGACTGGGATCAGGGCCTCGAGTTCTACAACGCCGCCCGGCGCAACGGGAAGAAGGTCATCTTCCTGTCGTATCCGGGGGAGCCGCACCACCTGGCGAAGAAACCCAACCAGATCGACTTCCAGATCCGCATGAAGCAGTTCTTCGACCACTACCTGAAGGGCGCGCCGATGCCCGGCTGGATGAAGAACGGCGTTCCGCAGGTGGACAAGGCGGAGGCCACGCGCGAGGAGGACGTCGTCCACTGAGCGGCGAGCGGCGCCCCGCGCCGTCGGGCGCGGGGCGTCAGGTCCGGGCGAGCAGCACGGTGCCCGACATGCGGCGGAACTCCTCCTGCATCCGCTTCGGATACAGGCGCCCCAGCAGGCGCCAGAACCACATGCCGCGCATCTCGCGGTCGAGCCGGCGCGCCTCGTCCATCGTCGAGCGGAACTGCTCCTCGCGCCATCCGTGCGGTGCGAAGAACGCCGTGCCCGACGCCGGCCCGAACCGGAACGGCGCGTTCCCCTCGGCGACGCTCTTGCCCCACGTCCGCTGCATGATCCTGAGCAGCCGCGGACTCCCGAGATCGATGAGCCACCAGGCGAACGACGGCTGCGCGTGGAGGTCGTCGGCCAGCGCCGCCACCTGGGCCTCGGTGAGGTAGACCAGCAGCCCCTCGCTCGCCACGAGCACGCGCGCCCCGCCGGCGCCCAGCCGCGCGAACAGGGCCCGCCGGGCGGACGCGTCGGTGAGATCGGCGGCGACGGCCTCGTACCGGCAGCGGGGGACGTCGGCGCGGAGCGTTTCCGTCTTGTAGGCCAGGGTCTCGGGGAGGTCCACGTCCACCCAGTGGAGGGTGGGCGGGAGGGCCATGCGCCAGGGACGTGCGTCGAGCCCGGCGGCGAGATTCACCACCGTGTCCACCCCGCGCCGCGTCACCGCGTCGAGCACGATCTCGTCGAACAGGGCCGTGCGCACGATCATCGCCCACGCCATCGAGCGCCCCTGCTTCATCGCGTCCACGATCCGGCCGCCCTGGTCGCCCGCCAGCCGTGCGGCATACGGGTCGCGGAAGATCGCGTCGGGACGCGCCGTTTCCATGGCGCGGTACACGGCGACCCAGCGGGCGGTGTCGGAGATGTGCTGGATGGTCATCGAGATCCCGGTGGGGAGTGGGAGGTGGGGGCGGCGCCGCCCGCGATCTACGCGCGCCGCGGCCGGCGCGCCAGATGTCGGGAATTGGTATGGAGCCCGCCGCCGGCGGCATTCAAACTTGCGCCGATTGCCCGGGCGTTGCATGGATTAGCCGGTAGCATTGGGGAGGTTCGGTGCAACATACGCGCTACGATCGCCGGAGCAGGAACGGGCTGGTCGTGTGCGCCGCCGCGATCCTCGCGCTCGCCTCGCCGGGCTGGCAGCCGGCTTGGGGCCAGGGCGGAGCGGGCGGGCGTGCCGGGGAAACCACGGCCGACACGACACTCCGGGGCAGCATCGTGGGAACGGTGCGCGACAGCGCCGGTGCCCCCATCGAAGGCGCGCTGGTCGAAGTGGGCCATGCCGCCACGCACACCGACCAGCGGGGCGCGTTCGCGCTCCACGGACTCCCCGCCGGCTCGATCGTCCTCCGGGTGCGCCGCATCGGGTTCGCGCCCCTCGTGTCCCAGTGGGACGTCGGCCCGCTCACCCTCTCGCTGGACCTCCGCCTCCACGCCTTCCCCGTGGTGCTCCCCGCGGTGCACGTCCAGTCGCGGCACGAGCCGTACGACGACCGTCTGGCCGGGTTCTATGCCCGCCTCCGGTCCCATATGGGCTACTACATCACCAGGGCGGACATCGCGCGCGGGCACAGCTACGTGATGACCGACGTGCTGCAGCGGATTCCCGGCGTGCAGCCGTACCCGATTCCCGGCGGGATCGGGGGGATGACCGTCAGGTTCGCCGGCGAGCTGTGCAAGCCGCTCGTGCTGGTCGATGGCTTCCCGGCCGCGCTCGGCCGGTTCGATCTCAACATCATCGACCTGGACGCGGTGGAGGGGATCGAGGTGTACCAGGACGGCACCTCGGTGCCCCCCTCGCTCGCCGGTCCGTACGGGATGCAGAACTGTGGCGTGATCGCCATCTGGTCCCGTCCGATGCGCCCGGCCGTGCGCGCCGACCAGCTCCCGCCCGAGCAACCGCCCAACGTGGACTCCCTGCTCAGGGTGAATGCGGTGTACACCGCCAAGACGGTGGACCAGCCGGTGCGGTACGTGATGGGAACCGCGGCCCCGGCGTATCCCGATTCCCTGTATCAGGCGGGCGTTCCGGGCCGGGTGGTGGCCCGGTTCATCGTGGACACCGTGGGCACCGTGGAACCCAAGAGCGTGAGCATCGTCTCGGCGACCGCACCCGCGTTCGGCGAGGCGGTGCGCCAGGCGCTCCGCTCGGCCGCCTTCTCCCCGGCACGGGTAGGGGGCCAGACGGTGCGTCAGCTCGTCGAGATGCCCTTCGAGTTCCACGCCGCGAAGGACGATTCCGCCGGCAAGCGGCTCTGAGCCGGGCCAGATCGGGTCGCGGGACCCCGTGGCCGGACCATCGATCCGGGACCTGCTCCGTAACCAATTGATCCGCGGTCAGTTACGCCATCGGCTCGCACCGTGGGCGCGTCTGCGGTGAGCCACGACCCGGCCAGAGCCGAAGGAAGCGACGGAGCGAGAAACAAAGAAAACCTTGCGTAGGAGGTGTACGCGGGGCATTACTGGGCCGCCGGGCGACGCCAACTGGCTCGGGGCGGGTTTCCGTCTCGTCGTGGTCGTCCGGGGCGCGGCGCGCGATCGGCCGCGAGCGTTTTGGTCCCATGCAACCTTTGTCGTTTCTTAACTTCGGTGCGGTCGAATCATTAAGATTCAGTTAAGAGAAGGCCATCAAAACTGCGCTAAGACAATGGGGCGTATGGGGCTACGTCCAGCGTAAGCTGGTGCCGCGAAGCGCGTTAGTCGCATTGTGCCTTCGGGCCGTGCGCTAACACGCGGTGTGACGCGGGGTTTGACTCCGCGAGTTAGTCGGACAACAGCGAGTCTTGCCAGTGACGGAGCGCGAGCGCAGAATTGGCAGCCATGTTCCCAAATGGTTGCCGGTTCGATACGGCACAGTCCGTGTGCTCGTAGCCGAAGCCTGAACTCGGCAGGACAACCCAGCTCGTTCCCACCTGTTGTCGCTGGGCGCACGACCCTTTGATCACCCTCACGTCCCTTGGATGAGGAACCACAACATGATCGTGGATCGAATGAGAGGTTGGTTCGCCCCTCTCGTCGCCGCGTGCCTGATGGCCTTCTCGGCACAGACGGCTTTCGGGCAGGGCACCGTCGTCACCGGTAAGGTGACCGACGACCACGGCAAGGCCGTGCCCGGTGCGAGCATCTCCATCAACGCACTGCGCGTCGGCGCGACGACGAACGAGGCCGGTGACTACACCATCACCATTCCCGATGTCAGCGCGCGCGGCCAGACGGTCACGGCGACGGCTCGGTTCATCGGCTACAAGCCGTTGAGCAAGAGCGTCACGCTGAGTCAGGGCTCGCACTCCCTGGACTTCTCGCTGGTCACCGACCCCTTCCAGCTCAACGCCGTGATCACGACCGGTGTGGCTGACTCGACGTCGGCCCAGAACCTCACCTTCTCGGTGGCCAAGGTGACCACCGCGCAGGTCGAGCAGGTGCCGGCCACCGACCCGGTGTCGGCGCTCACCGGCAAGATCGCCGGTGTGGAAGTCGCGCCGGGGCAGGGCACGCCGGGCAGCAGCGCGGCGATCCGCATTCGCGGCTCGACCTGCCTGCAGGTCGGCTGCAGCTCGCCGCTGATCATCGTGGACGGCGTGATCACCCATGAGAGCCTCTCGGACATCGACGCCCAGGACATTGCGTCGATCGAGATCCTGAAGGGTGCCGCAGGCGCCTCGTTCTACGGCTCCGATGCCGCCAACGGCGTCATCAGCATCACCACCAAGAGTGGTGCGAGCCTGGCCGAGAACCACGTGTCGATCACGGCCCGGGCCGAGTACGGCTCGTCCGGCATCGGCCACTACCCCACGCAGAACCTGGGGACGCGTGACCAGTTCAACAGCGACGGCACGATTCAGCTCGACGCCAGCGGCAACCCGGTGGTCTCGTCGTCGCCGTTCGACGACACGCCGTTTCCGACGTCCGGGCCGCAGCAGTTCCGCGATCAGATGAAGACGTGGCTGAAGAGCAACGACTACTACAACAACGACGTGTCCGTCGGCATGCGCCACGGCAACACGAACTTCAATACGTCGTTCAGCAGTGACGCCAACGGCGGCATCCTGCCCTTCAAGAAGGGCCTCACCCGCCAGAACGTGCAGCTGAACCTGGACCAGGGCCTCGGCGACATCGCCGATTTCTCGGCCAGCATGACGTACGGCAACTCGAACAACGACTACACGAGCGGTGGCCCGGGGGCGTTCTTCTCCCTGTACCAGGCGCCGGTCGACATCGATCTGGCGCACCCCTGGGGGCAGTTCACCACGCCGGCGGACTCGGCGCTGTACTTCCCGCTGCTCCCCTCGTGGTCCGATCCGAACTCGCGCGGCAATCCGCTCTACGGCCTGTACACGGGCCAGCAGGCGAACAACCGTCAGCGGTTCCTCGGCTCGCTGGCCGCGCACTATCACCCGACCGATTGGCTGCGGGTGGATGCGAATTACGGCACCGACCGGTTCAACGAGCGCAACCAGAACTACACGCCGCGCGGCACGCTGAGCGGCAACAACGGCAACCCCACGCAGGGGTCGCTGTCGCAGACCCTGAACAACAACGTCTCGTGGAACTCGCAGTTGCGCGCCACGGCCACCAAGCTCTATCGGAGCCTGCTGTCCACGACGAGCGCTGCGTGGCAGGTCGAGAGCTCGTGGTACGGCTACTACTACGCCGGCGCGGGCAACCTCAACGTGAACGGCGTGCCGAGCCTCGCGGCCGGCAACCAGGCGAACGTTGGCGTCAACTCCACGACCAGCGTGGAGAAGACGGTCGACTACATGGTGTCGGAAGACCTGAACCTCAAGGACCGCTACCTCGTGAGCGCGCTGTACCGCCGCGACGGGTCCTCGCTGTTCGGCTCCAACGCCCGGTGGTCCGACTTCTACCGGATCTCCGGCGCCTACCGGATCACGCAGGACTTCCACATCCCCGGGTTCCAGGAGCTCAAGGTCCACGTGGCCCAGGGCACCGCGGGACTCCGGCCGGACTACTCCTGGCAGTACGAGACGTACAACATCGGGAACGGCCTGTTCAGCCCGGCCACGCTGGGCAACAAGAACCTCAAGCCGGCCATCCTGACGGAGACGGAGTACGGCATCAACGGCGACTTCCTCAACCGGTTCAGCGCCGAGCTGACGTATGCCAACCGCCGGACGACCAACGCGTTCCTCGAGGTCCCGCTCTCGCAGGCGGCCTCGGGCGGCTTCTCGGCCCAGTGGCAGAACGCCGCCACGATCGGCAGCAAGACGATCGAGGGCTCGCTGCAGGTGCGGGCCATGGACCGCGAGAACTTCACGTGGGACCTGTCGTTCACGGGTGACCACACCACGCAGAAGATCCTCTACCTGAACCGCGCGCCGTTCCGCGTGTCGGCCACCGGCGCCCAGGGCCAGAACGTGTTCTGGTACCAGCAGGGCCAGCCGCTGGGCATCATCTACGGCACGAAGTTCGTGCGCAGTTTTGCGCAGCTG
Source organism: Gemmatimonadaceae bacterium (assembly GCA_046706905.1). GTDB lineage: Bacteria > Gemmatimonadota > Gemmatimonadetes > Gemmatimonadales > Gemmatimonadaceae > JAGWRI01. Next base: position 4,938 of record JBJKPA010000113.1, on the reverse strand, counting down.
AAAACGATGCCGGCCTACGACACCGCGACCGCGAGCGGCTACGTCGTGAACCCGATGGGCTACCTGGTGTCCGCCGCGACACGCGGGACCGCGGCTGAGCGCCCGATCCCGTACGTCGACGCGAGCGGCAATTCCAACTTCGTGATCGGCAACGTGAACCCGAAGATGAACTACGGGATCACGAGCGACATGCAGACCGGTCCGTTCACGATCCACGCGCTGTTCACCGGCCAGGTCGGCGGCGACATCTACAACTTCAGCCAGCAGTGGATGGTGCAGGATCTGCGCGCCGGCATGATGGACATGGTCGGCAAGCCGCAGAGCCAGAAGATCGCCGAGGCGTTCTTCACGCAGGGCCTGTACAACGGCCTCAACCCGGCCGACGCGTTCGTCGAGTCGGGCTCCTACGTGAAGCTGAGCGAGCTGTCGGTGGGGTACGACGTGCCCACGCGGCTGCTGCCCAAGATCGGTCTCGGTCGCGCGGCCGGCGTCAAGATCGCCTTCCTGGCCCGCAACCTGTACACCTGGACCAAGTACTCCGGATTCGATCCCGACATCACGTCGGGCAACGACTTCAACTACAAGATTGACGGCTTCGCGTACCCGCCGTTCCGGACGTTCAGCGGTCAATTCCAGATCCGCTTCTGATCCCTTCCGCCCAATCAAGGAGCTAACGAATGCGTATCAATAGAACGGTTGGGGCGGTGCTCTCGGGAGCGGCGCTGCTCTTGTGCGCCGCATGCAACCCGGACCTCAACGTCCCCGATCCGAACACGCCGGACGTGGCACGCGCCCTGGCCAGCCCGAGCGACGTGCAGGCCCTGGCCACCTCCTCCATCAACTCCTGGTACACCGGAAGCACGGCCCGCGACCCGTGGGTCATGCTGAACGTGACCAGCGACCTGATGACGATGAACTACGGAAACTTCGGCGCCCGGTTCAACAACCTGCAGCCGCGTATTCCGTATGCGAACATCGCGTCGAACAACGACGCCGAAGTCTCGCAGGTGCCGTGGAACAATCAGTACGCCACCCTCGGCGAGGCCAACAAGGTGCTCAAGGCCGTGGCCTCGGGCATCCAGCTGCCGGGTGGCACGGCCAAGTACGCCGCCCTGGCCCAGTGGGCCCAGGCCGGCGCGCTCATGCAGCTCGCCCTGATCTTCGACAAGGCGTTCGCCGTGGACGAGAACTTCGACGCGTCGAAGGGCGCGCCGGCGTTCGTGCCCTACGACAGCATGGAGACGTTCGCGCTGGGCAAGATCAACAACGTCATCTCCGCCACCGCCGGCCAGGACTGGACCTACACGTCCTCGGAGTTCCCGGCCCAGGGCGGGCTGACGGCCAACATGCTCAACCGCTATGCCAACACCATGGCGGCGCAGCTCCTGGCCTACACGCCGCGCACGGCGGCCGAGGCGGCCAAGGTGAACTGGTCGCAGGTGCTGTCGTACGCCCAGAAGGGCATCGGCACCGGCTCGGCCGGCGCGCCGTTCGACTTCACGGTCATCGGCGACGACAACCTGTGGTGGAGCGAGTTCATGGGCTACTTCGATCTGCCGAGCTGGATGATGGTGGATCTCAAGCTCATCCATCAGATGGCGCCGAACGTGCCGGACATGTACACCGGTGCCCCGGCGGGCGGGGCCTCGGCCTACGACGCGCAGTACGCGCCACAGGCCCCGATGGACGCCCGGCTCGGCACGGATATCCAGAACGTCAACAACTACACCTGCGGCGTGGATGACAAGACCGACTTCGTGTACGCCCGGCAGGTGCAGGGCGACCCGAACCGCGGCATCTACATGCAGAGCCCGTACTATCACGTGCGGTACATCTGCGTGTCCTGGCAGGCCGATGTTTCCTTCGACGGCCCCATGCCGTACACCCTGGCGGCCGAGAACGACCTGATCCAGGCCGAGGCGCTCATCCGCACCGGCGGCGATCGGACCCTCGCGGCTCAGCTCGTGAACAACACGCGCGTGACCCGTGGCGGCCTGACGCCGCTCACCGCCGCCGACAACGACTCCACGTTCCTGGCCGCGATCACGTACGAGCGCGAGGTCGAGTTGAATGCGACCGACGGGTTCGGCGCGTTCGCCCTGCGGCACATGGACCAGCTGCAGACCGGATCGTGCCGGCAGCTGCCGGTGCCGGCGTCGGAGCTGGAAACGGACAACCTCCCCGTGTACACCTGTGGTGGCGCGACGGAGGATCCGACGGGCATGGACGTGATGCCCCCGACGGGCGCGGGCCGGTCGCTCATGGCCTCGCTGAACCGGTACAACTCGGGTCCCACGCGGACCCTGGACCTGCCGAACGGTGAGGTGATGGCGCTGCCCATCCCGCAGCCGCGGCACGCCCCCGCAGGACGGGCGACGAAGAACTAGCGGCTCCCCGCTAGGCTGGACGACAACGGGCGCGTACTCCTCGGAGTACGCGCCCGTTGCCGTTCCGGAGACCGCCGCGGGTTACTTGCTACGCTGCTCCAACCGCAGGTCGGCGCACGTCAGCACGCCCGACTCATCCTGTCCGTTGGACCCGTTCTGGAAGATGTTCACGTGGTACGTCCCGCTCGTCGGCATGGCCAGCGAGACCTGCTGGTCCAGCGAGCCCTGGCCGTTGATGACCGTGAGCTGCGGAAACTGCGTCGCCGACATGAGCGGAATCGAGTTGGACCCGCACGATCCGCTGGACACCGTCCACAGCAACTGGACGGCATCGTCGAACGGGACGCTCACGTTGATCTGCGCCCGCATGATGTTCGGGGCGGGCGACGTCAGGATCACGCGGCCCGACGCCTGATTGCGTTGCTGCATGCCGCCGAACGCGCCGTCGGCCTGACGCTGCGAGCGGAAGTTGCCGGTCCACTGGAGAAGGGCCGGTCCGAGTTTGCCCAGGGCGGCCTGGGCCGTTACGGACTGACTCCCCCCGCCCTGGCTGGATGCACAGCCTGTTCCGACCAGCGCGACGATCCCCGCCGCGGCGACCGTGATCATGTTGAAGCGCACTGTGGCACTCCTTTCTATAGTGGATGCCGAATAGGATACAGCACGGTGCAGGGGGGGCGAAAGGCCAGATCCCGCAAACCCACGGGCCACCCTAGCCGATTCCCGCGCCGCGCATAATGCTTACCGCGTCAAGGATCGGCACCCGGGGTCCCTCCCCGCCGCGCCCGCGCCGCAAACCCGCCCGCCCCCTCCTCCCCATGTCCAGACTCCGCCCCGCCCCCTCCCTCGCCGCGACCGCCCTCCTGGCCGTCGCGCTCCTCGGCGCCCGCCCCCTCGCCCTCGGCGCCCAGACGCGCATGCTGCGCGCCCCCACCGTGAGCCACACCCAGATCGCCTTCGCCTACGCCCAGAACATCTGGGTCGTGGACCGCGCCGGCGGACAGGCCCGGATGCTCACGTCCTTCCAGGGACAGGCGTCGGGCCCCTTCTTCTCGCCCGACGGCAAGCTCATCGCGTTCACGGCCAACTACGCCGGCAACGCCGACGTGTACGTCGTGCCCGCCACGGGCGGCCAGCCCAAGCGGCTGACCTGGCACCCGGGGAACGACGAGGTCACCGGGTGGACCCCCGACGGCAAGCGCGTCGTGTTCGCCTCGGGACGCGCCACCGACGCCCCCACGGCGTCGCCCCGCTTCTGGACGATCTCCGTGGACGGCGGCGAGGCCACTCCGATGCCGATGCCCCGCGCCTACCAGGGACAGATCTCCCCCGACGGCCGCTACGTGGCGTACCGCATGAACAACTCGTGGGACGAGGAACGCCGCAACTACCGCGGCGGGCAGAACCGCCCGATCTGGATCATGAACCTCAAGACGTACGACGTCGTCACGCCCCCCTGGACCGGCTCCAAGGACATGGAGCCCACCTGGATCGGGCAGACGGTGTACTTCATCTCCGACCGCGACGGCGTGGCCAACGTCTGGTCGTACGACCTGCCCACGAAGAAGCTCGCCCAGGTCACCGACTACAGCGACTACGACGTGAAGACGCTCGACGCCGGCGACGGCGTGTTGGTGTTCGAACAGGCCGGATACGTCCACGAGCTGGATCCGAAGACGGACAAGGAGCACATCGTGGACATTACGGCCACGGGCAACTTCCCGTGGATGATGCCGCACTGGGAGGACGTCTCCGGTCGCATCACCACGATGGCGCTCTCCCCCACCGGCAAGCGCGCCGTGGTCGAGGCGCGCGGCGAGATCTTCACGATTCCCGCCGAGTACGGGGACGTCCGGGACCTCACCAACACCAGCGGCGCCGCCGAGCGCAATCCGGTGTGGTCGCCCGACGGCAAGTCCATCGCCTACTTCAGCGACCAGTCGGGCGAGTTCCAGCTCGTGATCCGCGATCAGGAAGGGCTCAGGCCGCCGCGGTTCATCGACCTGCCGCACCCGACGCACTACTACACGCCGCAGTGGTCCCCCGACGGCAAGCACATCCTGTACACCGACACCAACCTGCACCTCTGGGTGCTGGACGTCGCCACGGGGCAGACGAAGGAGGTGGGCAACGATCCCTGGATGGTGCCCACGCGCACGATGAATCCGGTGTGGAGCCCCGACTCGCGCTACATCGCCTACGTCGCCCATCTGAATTCGCTCTACCACGCGATCTTCGCCTACGACATGCAGACGGGGCAGACGCACCAGGTGACCGACGGGCTGGCCGACGCGGTGTCGCCGGCCTGGGACGCGAGCGGCAAGTACCTCTGGTTCCTGGCGTCCACCGACTACGGGCTGCGCTCGGAGTGGCTCGACATGTCGAGCTACGACCATACCGAGAACTTCGGCCTCTACCTCACGGTGCTGAGCGCGAGCGACACGACGCCGTTCACGCTGCGCAGCGACGACGAGAACGGCGTGGCGCCGGCACCGTCCGGCGGCCGTGGCATGGGCCGGATGGGGCGCGGCGCCCGTGGCGGCGCGGAGGG
>JBJKPA010000112.1:0-8235 GCA_046706905.1 Gemmatimonadaceae bacterium | reverse complement strand
GTTTCGGCGAGGGACTCGCGCTGCTCCACGGGACCCTGTACCAACTCACCTGGAAGAGCGGCGTCGGGTACGAGTACGACGCGCGGACGCTGGCCCGCACCGATTCGTTCCACTTCGCGGGGCAGGGATGGGGGCTGACGACCGACGGCACGTCGCTCATCATGAGCAACGGCACCGACACGCTCCGATACCTCGATCCGCGCACGTTCGCCGTGACCCGGGCGTTCGTGGTGCGCGACACGAGCGGCTTCGGGCTGAGCGCGCTCAACGAGCTGGAATACGTGCACGGCCAACTCTACGCCAACGTGTATCAGAGCAACTGGATCGTGCGGATCGACCCGAAAGCCGGCGTCGTCCGGCAGTGGATCGACCTCACCGCCCTGGTGCCGCCGGCCGACCGCCACGCGTTGGACAACGTGCTCAACGGCATCGCCTACGACGACGCGACGGGCGATCTGCTGGTGACGGGCAAGCGATGGCCCTGGCTCTACGAGATCCGGCCGCGCGGGCCGTGAGCGGCGGCGCGTCCCCGTCCGGACCGTTCGTGGTCTGACGGCCGCCGTCGGCGGTCCCCGGAGCCCGGCGGCCCGATTGAACTTCCCGCCGGCTTTCCACGTCCCTTATGATGTGACCTTCACGGGACGCGGGATGCGGAGCCTCGATGACCGACGCCGGGCCGGTGCGCGACAACGAGCTGCGGACACACCTCCTGGTGCTGCGGTGCCAGGCGGGGGACGAGCGCGCGTTCCGGACGCTGCTCGACGCCTTCGGGCCGCGCACGCTGCGCTACCTGCGGAGCCTGCTCGGCGACGACGCGGAGGACGCGCAGCAGGAGGTGTGGCTCTCGGTCTATCGCTCGATCGCCACGCTGGCCGACGCGCGGGCGTTCCGCACGTGGCTGTTCAGCGCGACGCGGCGGCGCGCGATCGACCACCTGCGCCGGCGCCGGCGGGAGGGCGAGCTGTTCGCGGACGAGGCGTACGAGGGCGTGGCGGAGGATGAGCCCGAGCCGACGTTCGAGGCATCGGAGTTCGACGCGATGCTGGCCGAGCTGCCGGCGCCGCAGCGTGAGGCGCTGCTGCTGAGATATCGGGACGACATGACGTATTCGGAAATCGCGGTGATCGTGGGCTGTCCGGTGGGCACGGTGCGGACGCGGTTGTATCACGCGAAGCGCAAGGTGCGAGAACTCCTGGAACGGAGACGGCAATGACAGGAACGGATGCTGGAAACGAGAAGGTCTGGGCCGAGATCGAGGACGACAAGCGCATGGATCGGTTCGTGCGGCGCGTGGCGGTGACGGCGTGGACGGTGACATTCGTGCTGGTGGCGGTGCTGGGCGTGGAAGTCGCCGTGACGCTGGTCCATGCCGCGAGGCTCGTGTCGGTGGGCATGATCAACTGGAGCGCCGTGTTCAATCTGATGATGCCGTTCATCATGGTGCTCGGCGTCATCTCCCTGCTCATCGCCGTGCTGAGCACGGTGGGGATCTTCCTGCGCATGCGCACCACGACGCTTGGCGAGATCCAACTCCGGTTGGCGGCGCTGGAGCAGATGCTGGCGGCCAGGGGTGACGGGCAATGATCCGGCCACCGGCAAGGGGGAGGGCTTGACCCCGGACCCCCGCCGGTGCGTATCCTGAATGGCAGACGTACCGCCATCCGGAGGCTCCCGTGTCGCCGCTCTCATCCCCCCGTTCGGCCATGTCGGCCCGGCGCTCCGTGTTCGCCGGAGCCGCGCTGCTCACGCTCGTCCTGGCCTCGGGCGTGCGAGCGCAACACGGCGCGGCTCCGCCGATGAGCCACGCCGAGATGGGCATGGGGTTCAACCAGGACAGCGCCCAGCATCACTTCCGTCTGTACACCGACGGCGGAGCGATCGAGGTCGTCGCGAAGGACCCGGCCGACCACACGACCCGCGACGAGATCCGGATGCACCTGCGTCATCTCGCCGGCATGTTCGCCGACGGCGACTTCTCCACCCCGATGTTCGTGCACGAACCGGAGCACGTGCCGGGTACGGCGGTCCTCACCAAGCGCCGGCGGATGATTCAGTACCGGTACGGCGACATCCCGAATGGCGGCCGCGTGGACATCGCAACCCGGGACTCGGCGGCGCTCGCCGCGCTTCACGACTTTCTCAAATACCAGATCACGGCGCACCACACGGGCGACTCCGTCAAGCCGGTGCGGCGCTGATCGGGGCGTCCTCGCTCCGCGCGGCGGGTCCTGTTATGATTGACATTCCCGACCGCGACCTTGCATGCCGACTTCGCACGTCCCGCGTCCCACCAAACGCACGCGGCAGACCCGGCGGACGGCGGGCGCCCCGCCGGCGCCGCCCGCGCCCGCGCCGCCCACGGTGTACAGCCCCGAATCGGGGCGCACGTACCGGCTCGACCGACTGATCGGCAAGGGCGGGTTCGGCGAGGTCTATCTCGCCACCACGGCCGCGAGCCACGGCCTGCCGGCGCAGGTGTGCGTCAAGATCAGCGATCGCATGACGGGATGGCTGCGGGAGGCGTACTTCGCCGAGCTGCTGGCGCGGGAGGAGCGGGCGCTCCGCGTGTTCGACCGCTTCGTCACGCTCGACGGCGGGCAGATGCGCTACTGCCTGGCCATGGAGTACGCCGAGCACGGGGACCTCGGCGCGTGGCTCAACGAGCACGGCGCGCAGTCGGAGCGGTTCGTGCGCCGCGAGTTCGCCGCGATCCTCGGCACGCTGGACACCCTGCACCGCGGCCAGGCGCTGCACCGCGACCTCACGCCGTTCAACGTCTTCGTCTGCGCGGGCGAGCGCCTCAAGCTCGGCGACTTCGGCATCGCCGCGCATCAGGTCAGCCGCCGCGGCGTGACGGCCGACGCCTTCAACATGTTCCACGTGCCGAACGAGATCGCGTGGGGCCGGGTGCGCCGGTGGCAGAAGCGCGACGACATCTATCAGATCGGCCTGCTGGCGGCCATGCTGCTGGTGGGCGACATCAAGAGCACGATCGGCAGCAAGGACGTGCGGCACCTCCCCTGCGGCGACCATCTCCGGGAAGTGATCCACCGCTGCCTCGGCTCGCGCGGCCAGCGCTACGCGTCGGCGAGCGAGGTGATCGCGGCGCTGCGGCACCGGCCCAAGGAGCCGCGGCTGGGCCGCGTGAGCAGCCTGGCCGGGAAGCGCGTGTCGTTCACCGGGTTCCTCGAGCGGCCGCGCGCCGACGCGGTGAAGGCGGCCAAGCGGGCCGGGGCGATCGTGCAATCGAAGCCCGGCAAGACCACCGACGTGCTGGTGCGCGGCCGCCCGAACGCGCTGCAGATCGCCGGCGAGGGCGGCGGATCGAAGCTGATCCAGGTGCGCCGGCTGGCCGCGCAGGGACACAAGGTCACGGTGATCGGCGAGAAGCAGTTCTGGCGGCTGGCGACGCGGAAGGCGCCGAAGCGCCGCTGACGGCGCTCTTCCGGTCTACTTCCCCACCCCCGACGTCTGATCGATGAACGCCGCGACGTTCTTCTTGAACGCCGCCAGCGCCGGCACGTGCACGTAGATCATGTGCCCCGACATGTACTCGGCCTCGCTGATCCGGCTCCTCACCTCCGGGGGGACACCGAGGTGGTCCATGGTCCACTCAGAGGCGAAGTAGGGCGTCGCGAGATCGAAGAACGCGCTGTTGAGCAGCACGTGCAGCTTGGGGTTCACGCTCAGCGTGTTCGCCAGGTCCACGGCGGAGTTGGTGTAGCCGGGCCGGCCGCCGATGTTGCTGTTGTGGTTCCAGTCCCAGTTGCGCGTGCCACCGCCCACCTGGTAGAGCAGATCCTTTCCGAAATTCAGGTCGGTGTGCATGTACTGGTTGAAGAGCGAGACGTACGCGCCGCTGATGTCGGCGGACTGCGGATCGTAGTTCGCGTTCTCGGCCAGCAGGTCGCCGGTCTCGCCCGTGAACCGCGCGTCGAGGCGGCTCACGAGCTGCCCGTGCTCGCGGAGCAGCTCCTTCTGGAACTGCGATGCGGTCACGCGGAGGTTGGCCCTGTCGAGGTAGTCCTTGCTGAGTCCGGTGTACATGTGGAGCGTGTCGAGAATCGCGGCGCGCCGGGCCGGCGACAGGCTGTCGGCGAACAGGGCGAGCGCGTAGCCGTTGACCGCGAAGTGCTCCACCCGGTGCAGGAAGGGGCGCAGATCGGCGGGCCGGTCGGGCAGCGCGTGGTGGTACCAGGCCACGGCGGCGTACGTGGGGAGGAAGAACATGTACGCTTCCTCGTTGTCCGGATTGAACGTCTTGGTCTCGAAGTCGAGCGACGCCGAGAGCAGGATGACGCCGTTGAGATCGATGTGATAGCGCGACTGCAGCACGGCGCTCAGCACCGCCGAGCGCATCGTGCCGTAGCTCTCGCCCATGATGTAGCGCGGCGAGTTCCAGCGATCGGTCTCGCTCAGATAGCGGCTCACGAACTGGGCGAGCGAGTTGGCGTCCTCATCCACGCCCCAGAAATCGGCGCCGGTGCCGACGCCGATGGGGTGGCTGTAGCCCGTGCCGATGGGATCGATGAACACCAGATCGGCCTTGTCGAGCATGCTGTACTGGTTGTCCACCAGCCTGTACGGCGGCGGCGGCGCGTGCTGGGCGTCGGGGATGTCCACGCGCTTGGGGCCGAGGAGCCCCATGTGCACCCAGATGGACGACGAGCCGGGCCCGCCGTTGTAGGCGAACATGAGCGGGCGCTGCGACTCGTCGCTCACACCGCGCTTGGTGTAGGCGGTGTAGTAGAGCTCGCCGATCGGCCGGTCGGCCGCGTCGCGCAGGATGATGCTGCCGACGGTCGCGTCGTAGTCGATGCGCTGGCCGTCGATCGTGACGGCGTGCTGCGTGACGACGTGTACCTCGGGCGGCGCCTTCAATTCGGCGGGCGGCACGGGCCCGATCGGGGCGGCGGCAGCACGGGCGCCGCGGCCGCGCTGGGCCATGGCACAGGCCGGAAGCGCGAGGGCGAGCAGAAGGGCTCTCGTTTTCATGGTGCTTTCCAATGGATGAGTGACGCAGCCGGAGGCGGGAGTTGGGGGGCCGCAGCGGGGATTCTATGCCCACCGGTCCCGAGCGCCAGAGCGCGCGGGAATCTTAACGCGCGCCGGAACGCGCCGTCGGGCCGCTCAGGCGTCGACGCGCGCGTCGAGCACCGAGCGGATCGCCGAGACCAGGTCGTCCACCGTGAACGGCTTTTCCAGGAAGGGCGCCGACTGCTCGGCGATGCGGTGGTGCAGCAGCACGTCGGCCGTGTAGCCGGACATGAAGAGCGCCCTGATTTCCGGGCGGCACCGTCGCAGCTCCTCCACGAGCTCGCGGCCGTTCTGTCCTGGCATCACGACGTCGGTCACCACGATGTGGATCTCGCCGTCGAACGCGGCGGCCACTTCCACGGCCCGGGCGGCGCAGTCGGCGATGAGGACGGTGAATCCACGCTCGGCGAGCGCGCGGTGCGCGAGCTGCCGCACCACGGGCTCGTCCTCGACGAGGAGCACGGTCTCGCTGCCGCGCTGGCCGCGGGCCGTCGCGGCGGCCGGCGCATCGTCGTCGGCCGGTGTCGGAACGCCGGGCAGGAAGACGCGGAACGTGGTGCCGACATTGGGCTCACTGTAAACGAGCACGTGCCCACCGGCCTGTTGCACGATGCCGAACACGGTCGAGAGGCCCAGCCCCGTGCCCTTGCCGGGGTCCTTGGTCGTGAAGAACGGTTCGAAGATCCGGGCCTGCGTCGCGGCGTCCATCCCGACGCCGGTGTCGCTGACGGCGATGCAGACGTACCGGCCGGGCACGAGCCCCGGATGTTTGGCGGCGTCCGACGCGTCGAACTGCGCATTGCTGGTGGCGATGCCGAGGCGTCCCCCGCGCGGCATCGCGTCGCGCGCATTGACGGCGAGATTGACCAGCGCCTGCTCGAGCTGCCCCGGATCGATGTACGTGGACGGCGCCGCGGCCCCCAGCGTGAGCTGGAACAGGACGTCCTCGCCGAGGAGGCGGCGGAACATCTTTTCGGTGTCCTGCACGAGCGCGTTCACGTCCACGCGCCGCGGCCGCACGACCTGCCGCCGGCTGAACGTGAGCAGCTGCCGCGTGAGGTCGGCCCCCCGCTGCGCGGCGCGCCGGATCTGCATCGCGTCGTGCCAGGGCGCCTCGCCGGGGCGGAGCTCCGGGATCAGGAACTCGACGCACCCGTCGATGACGGTGAGCAGGTTGTTGAAGTCGTGCGCGACACCGCCGGCCAGGCGGCCCACCGCCTCCATCTTCTGCGACTGCTGGAGCTGGACCTCGAGGCGCTTGCGCTCGGTGATGTCGGTGCCGACGTACACGAGCACGGTCTTGCCGTCTGAGGCCCGGCGCACGGGGTTGATGCTGCCAAGGCGCGACAGGGGCCGGACGGTCTTGCTGGGCGAGATCTCGACCGTCGTGGGCGCGCCGCGATCGCGGCAGGCGCGCAGGATGCCCAGGAACCAGGCGAGTCGGTCCTCGGGCACCCCGAGGGCGCGCGCACTGGTGCCGTTGAACTCCTCTGCGGTGAACCCGTACGACGCGGCGAACGGCCCGTTGGGTGCGGCGAAGATGAAGTCGTCGTGCTCGTCGTCGATCTCGAGCACGCAGGCGTGGACGCCCGGCGCCTCCAGGAAACCCCGCAGCGTCGCTTCGCTGGCCGCACGCTCGGCCTCGGCGCGGGTCCGCTCGGCGATCTCGGCGCGGGCCGCGGCGTACAGCTCGGCGTTCTGGAGCGCCGCGGCGGCACGGCCGGCCACGGCAGTGGCGAGCGACAGCTCGCGCTCGCCGAGCCGGCGGTCCGACTCCACCACGATGTACGAGATCGCGCCGAGGATCTCCCCCCGCGCGAGCAGCGGCACCATGAGCAGCGACCGGAGTCCGCTGCGGCGCATGATGTCGCCGAGGCGCGGATCGTGGCCGGTGACGCGCTGCACCAGATCGTCGGTGACCGTGGGCACGAGCAGCGCCTGACGCGTGCTGAGCACCCGGCCGAGCAGGTAGGGATCGGGCGCCTCGCGGCCGGACCGGTCGAGCATCTCGTCCATCAGCGCGCGGTGCTCGGGCGATACGCAGTGCGCCGCCATGCGGCGGACGTGTTCGCCGTGGCGGAACAGGTCGAGCAGGCAAGCGTCGCCGAGCAGCGGGACGCCGAGCGCGGCCAGGCGGTCGAGAAGGGTGTCCAGCTCGAGCGAGCCGGCAAGCAGGGCGCTGGCTTCGGCTTCGAGCCGCAGCCCGCGCTCGGCGTCGCGGCGTTCGGTGATGTCCACGAGGTTGCCCGAGAAGCCGAGGAAGCCGCCGCCGGGGGCGAATCGCGGCGTGCCGACGTTGTGGAGCCAGCGCCACACGCCGTCGTGGCGGCGCACGCGCAGCTCGAACGATGCATCGCACCGCTCGCGCACGGCGGTCGCGAGCTCGACGCCGGCGGCGCGGACGTCGTCGGGATGGACGTAGCCGCGCCAGGTCTCGCCCAGCTCCGCGGCTTCGGTGCCGAGGAACTCGGCAAGCCGCCGATTGACGCGTACGCTTGGACCCGGGGCCGACGACATCCACAACATGGCCGGCGTCTCGTCGGCGACGCGCAGAAACGCGCGGGCGTTGTCGTCGAGCCGCGGCGCGGCCTCGGTAGCAACGGCCGGCATCAGACGGCGGCTCCCAGGGCGTCGAGCGCCACCTGCGCGATGCCGTCCAGCGGCTGCACGGTGGTGACGCCGCCGAGGGCGATCGCCTCGCGCGGCATGCCGTAGACGACGCAGGTGGCCTCGTCCTGGGCGATGGTCCGGGCGCCGGCGTCGAACATGGCGCGGAGTCCGCGCGCGCCGTCGGCGCCCATGCCGGTGAGGATCACGCCCACCGCGTGGGAGCCCGCGGCGCGGGCCACGGACTGAAAGAGCACGTCGACCGCCGGCCGCTGATGGTGCACCGGGGGCCCGTCCTTGAGGCGCACGATCAGACGGGCGCCGGCGCGCTGGACGACGGCGTGGCGGTTGCCGGGCGCGACGAGCACCAGTCCGGCGGCGAGGACGTCGGCGTCGCGGGCTTCGCGGACGGTCATCGCGCAGAGCGTGTCGAGCCGGCGGGCGAAGATGTCGGTGAAGCCGGCGGGCATGTGCTGCACGACGACGGTGGCCGGTGCGTCGGCGGGCATGGCGCGCAGAATGGTCTCGACCGCGCGCGTGCCGCCGGTGGAGGCCCCGATGGCGAGCACGGGCCCGGGGCCGCCGGCGGAG
>JBJKPA010000111.1:0-5523 GCA_046706905.1 Gemmatimonadaceae bacterium | reverse complement strand
CGCCGCGCCCCGCTCCCGCTCCCGCGGCCCCCTCCACCTCCGTTCTCCGCGACACGCTCTCCAACGGCCTCCGCGTCGTCATCGTCCACGACCCGCTCGCGCCCATGGTGACCACCGAAGTCACCTATCTCGCCGGCGGGTACGAGACCCCGAAGGGCTTCCCGGGCACCGCGCACGCGCTCGAGCACATGATGTTCCGCGACAGCAAGGGGATGACCGGCGCCCAGCTCAACGAGATGACCGGCAAGATGGGCGGCGAGAACAATGCGTTCACCACGAACGACGCCACCCAGTACTACTTCGTCGCCCCCGCGAACTACCTCGACGTCCTCCTTCATATAGAAGCGTCCCGCATGCGCGGCGCGCGCCTCACCAGCAAGGACTGGGATCTCGAGAAGGGCGCGATCGAACAGGAGGTCTCCCGCGACATCTCGAGCCCCGACTTCCTGGCCTTCGAACAGGCCGAGGCCGATCTGTACGCCGGCACCGGCTACCAGTTCGATCCCCTCGGCACGCGGCCGTCGTTCGACGCGACGACCTCCAAGGTCCTGCACACGTTCTACAACGACTGGTACGAGCCGAACAACGCGATCTTCGTAATCGTCGGCGATGTCGATCCGCAGGCCACGCTGGCCGAGCTGAAGGGGCTGTTCGGCGGCATTCCCTCGCGCGCCACGCCCGAGCGCGCCGCGGTCCACCTCGAGCCCGTCAAGCCCGAGACGATCGCCCGCTCGACCCCCGAGGGCACCGGATCGGTCGAATTCATGTACCGGATGCCCGGCATGCAGTCCCCCGACTACGCGGCGTCCGAGATCCTGTTGGACGTGCTGAACAACGCGCGCAGCTCGCTGGCCGATCTCGCGGTGCAGGGCAAGGTGCTGACCGCCGACGCCGGGGAGCAGCCGTTCAGCCACGGCGGCATCGGCGTCGTCGAGGTCGGATTCCCCAAGGGCGGCAACGCCGATCGGGCCCGCGCCGATCTGGACCGCGTGATCACCGGCCTGCTCACGAACGGCGTGCCGGCCGATCTCGTGGATGCCGCCAAGCGCTCCGAACTGGCCCAGTCGGAGTTCAACAAGAACAGCGCCGTGGACCTCGCGCAGGAATGGTCGCAGGCGCTGGCCTGGGAGGGGCTCGACTCGCCCGAGCAGGCCGACTCGGCGATCAACGCCGTGACCGTCGCCGACGTGAACCGGGTGGCGCGGCGGTACCTGGAGCCCAAGGACCGCGTCACGGTGGTGCTGACGCCGAGTGAGAACGGCAAGCGGCCGCCCAACAGCAACGGCTTCGGCGGTACCGAGTCGTTCGCCGGCAACGACAAGCTGGACGTCGCGCTCCCCGACTGGGCCTCCACCGCGCTCGCCAAGCTCGAGATGCCGCACTGGACCCTCGACCCGGTCTCGATGAAGCTCGACAACGGCATCACGCTCATCGTGCAGCCGGAGACGATCAGCCACACCGTGACCGTCGTCGGGCACGTGGAGCACGACGACCATCTGGAAGAGCCGCCCGGGCAGGACGGCGTGGGGCAGCTCGTCGGCTCGCTGTTCGACTACGGCTCGACGACGATGGACCGCACGGCCTTCCACAAGGCGCTCGACGCGATCGCGGCCACCGAGAGCGGCGGCTCCGACTTCCGCCTCGCCGTGCTCAGCAAGTACTTCGACCAGGGCGTGCAGCTCCTGGCCGACAACGAGCTGCATCCGGCGCTCCCGCAGCAGGGGTTCGACGTCCAGCAGAAGACGTTGGCCCGCAGCCTCGCCGGGCAGATGCAGTCGCCCTCGTACAAGATGTTCCGCGCGATGTACAAGGGGCTGTATCCGGCGGGCGATCCCGGGCTGCGACAGGCCACGCCGGCCACGGTGGACAAACTCACGCTGGCCGACGCGCACGCCTACTACGCGAAGGCCTACCGGCCGGACCTCACGACCATCGTCGTCGTGGGCGACGTGACGCCCGACCGGGCGAAGGCCACGATCGAGAAGTACTTCGGCGCCTGGACGGCGTCCGGGCCCAAGCCCGACGTGGTGCCCAAGCCGGTGCCGCTCAATCCGCCGAGCTACACCGTGGTGCCCAACAGCTTCGCGTCGCAGGATCAGGTGCTGATGGGACAGATGCTCGCCGTCGATCTCCACAACCCCGCACGCTACGCGCTGCAACTCGGCAACGACGTGCTGGGGGGCAACGGCTTCGCCTCGCGCCTCATGGTGGACATCCGCGTGCGGCACGGCTACGCCTACGGCGCCTACTCGTTCCCCGAGTTCAGCCGGACCCGGTCGCTGTTCATCGTCGAGTACGGGAGCGATCCGGACAAGGTCGCGCCCGTGGATGCGCTCATCCAGAAGGACGTGAGCGACATGCAGAACACACCGGTCAAGGCCGACGAGCTGACCAACGCGCGGCAGTACCAGATCCGTTCGATCCCGGTCGGCGTGTCGAGCGAGAACGCGATCGCGCGCTCGCTGCTGACCTGGAGTTACAACGGCGAGCCGCTGAACGAGCCGATGGTCGCCGCGCAGCACTATCTGCACATGACGGCGGCCGAGGTGCAGGCGGCGTTCAAGAAGTACGTGAAGCTGGGGCACATGGTGCAGGTCGTGGAGGGGCCGACGCCGGCCAAGCACTGACCCGCGAAGGGGCGGAACCGAAAACAGAAGGCGAAGAGCCGTGAGCCGTCAGCCGTGAGCTGGGGGCCGCCAGGGCACACGGGACATCCCTCTGACGGGCGGCTTCGGCCGGGCAGCGGGGTGTCCCGTTGTCGTCGCAAGTGACGTACCGCCAATGGGTCACGGCCTCGATCCATGGGGGGCGGCGTGCGTTCGGTCACCGTTACCGCGCGGGCCAAACAGTCATCTCATTACGAAATCGTCACTTCTTTGGCAGGGCGTTCGTTTTCTA
This sequence comes from Gemmatimonadaceae bacterium, assembly GCA_046706905.1. GTDB lineage: Bacteria > Gemmatimonadota > Gemmatimonadetes > Gemmatimonadales > Gemmatimonadaceae > JAGWRI01. Next base: position 2,625 of record JBJKPA010000111.1, on the reverse strand, counting down.
TACAGGCGAAAAATCGTCGGTCATTATAACGCTTGTTGGGCCTCCAGGGCGTTCCTATCCTCCCGCGCAGCAAACCCCGGTAGCAGCCGCCACCGCCGGTCGCTACCCCACTTCAGGAGGCCCGTTATGGCCCGACCCGCTCTTCGCTTTGCCGCCGTCGTCGCCGCCGTGTGTGCGGTCGCCGCGTGCGCCGATTCCCCGATCACCAGTCCCGCACGCTCCGTCACGGGCGCGAGCCCCTCGTTCAGCATGGCCGGCGGCCAGGCCAAGGTCGACGTGTGCCACCGCATGGCCAAGGGCTACATCGAGATCACCGTCGGCCAGCCGGCCGTGCAGGCGCATCTCGCGCACGGGGACGCCCTCCCCGGCGACACCGTCCCGGGTACGGCAGGCGACTCGGCGTTCTCGTCGACCTGCTCGGATAGCGCCACCGGCGGCGGCATCACGTTCAGCTGAGCCGATCGTCCCCAACACGCGTCCGGCCGGCGGGGGCACGCCCCGCCGGCCGGATTTTTTTGCGCCGCGAAGACCGTCGTCGGGTTACTTGTCCGTCAGCGCGAACTTGAAGTTTGCCGGCGCGGCCCTGTTCACCTTCACCCGGACCTCGTAGTCGCCGGCGGGGAGCTTCACGTTGTTGCCGAAATGCGTCGTCGCCGCGCTCTGTCCGGCGACGTGCATGCGCGCCACCGGCAACGCCGTCCACATGCCGCTCTTGTCGGCCACCCGGTGATAGCGGATCGACACCGTGGCCTTCTCCACCGGCTTGCCGTTCTCGGTGATGAACGCGACGAGGTGGTGATTGGGCATCGCGGCGCTGTTCGGCTCGATGGCCTTGGCGCCGCCGTCCCACGCCATCGGGGCCTTGGGCCCCGCGAACGCTTCGGGGGGAAGGACCTTGAGGGTGATCGAGTAGGGGCCGGCCTTGGCGGTCTGGCTGATTTCCTGGGCCCGCGCCGCGCTCGGAACGACCAGGCCGGCCGCGGCGGCGAGCAGGGCGGTGACCAGGGGGAGACGGATTGTGTTCGGAATGCTCTTCATGGGACCAGCGCCTCCTGACGTGTCGAGTGGAGCCCTGGCGCGGCGTTTGCGGGCGCATCGGTGCTCGGTGCCCGCCGAACGACAGGGCTTCCGGACCATATCGAGGCCCGGGAGGCGGGGCAATCCGGCCGCCGGCGTCCTTGTCTTTCGTCAATGCCCGGCGGGGCGCGGCGGCCCTACGGCATCGCGGCCAGCGCCAGGGCCTCCTCGACCCGCGCGCCGAACCCGATCGCGAAGCGCTCGACCTGCGTCCAATCCGTGTATTCGTGGTCGCGGGTCGTGTCGGTGGCGCCACCTTCCTTGGCGCTGATCCGCTTCATGACGCGGCGGAGCAGCCAGTTGTACTTCGTGTAGGCGATCGCGCCGGCGACGGTCTCGATCATCGTCGGCTGCCAGCCGCCGGACCGGCAGAACTGCGCGGCCAGCCGCTTCGCCTCTTCCCGCTCGTCGGTCTTCGCGCTCTGCGCCGACAGGCTCACCGCGAAGAAGGCGCTGGGCATGCCGTTCAGCGCGGAGGCATGGCGGTGCACGAAGTCGCGTACGTAGCGCTGGAAGCCGTGGCGGATCATGGACGCCCCGACGAGCACGCCGTCGTACGAGTTCGGGTCGAGCGCCGAGCCCAGCTCGTCGCCCTTGCGCACGATGACCTCGAACCCCTCGTGGGCCAGCACCTGCTGGATGCGGGTGGCGATGCGCGCCGTCTGACCGTAGCTCGTGCCGTAGACGATGAGGATGCGATGCGGTGCCATGGGCTACCCCTGGGCGGAACGGGTTCGAGGAACACGGTACGGCCGCCCCCGCGGCCCGCCCGTCGGGATAGCCCGGATTCCCTGTCCAACCTTCCCTCACGCGAGGCGCCGTCCCGCGCCGTATTTTCCGTCCTACCGTCCTACCGTCCTACCGTCCTACCGTCCTACCGTCCTACCGTCCTACCGTCTTTTCGAATGCCCGTCATCGAGACCCGCTCCCTCACCAAGCGCTTCGAATCGCTCGTCGCCGTGGACGCGCTCGATCTCGCCGTGGAGGAAGGGGAGATCTTCGGGCTGCTGGGACCCAACGGCGCCGGCAAGACGACCACGCTGATGATGCTCACGACGCTCGTCCGCGCGACGTCGGGGACGGCGACGATCAACGGGTTCGACGTCGCCCGCCAGCCGGGCGACGTGCGGAAGTCCATCGGCATCGTGTTCCAGGACCCCAGCTCCGACGACATCCTCACGGGATATGAGAACCTGAAAGTCCACGGCATGCTCTACCGGATGCCGCCGGCGCTGCGTGAGCGCCGGATCGCCGAGGTGCTGGAACTGGTGGACCTCACGGCGCGCCGGAACGACCTGGTCCGCAAGTACTCGGGCGGGATGCGCCGCCGGCTGGAGATGGCCCGCGGCCTGATGCACGATCCCAAGGTGCTGTTCCTGGACGAGCCCACGCTGGGGCTCGATCCGCAGTCGCGCGAGAAATTGTGGGAATACATCGAGAGCCTCGCGCGCACCCGGCGGATCACGGTCATCATCACGACCCACTACATGGAAGAGGTGGACCGGCTGTGCGACCGGATGGCGATCATGGACGAGGGGAAGATCCGCG
>JBJKPA010000110.1:0-3935 GCA_046706905.1 Gemmatimonadaceae bacterium | reverse complement strand
TGGTGGACGAGCGCGAGCGCGGCGGGTACATGATCTGGGTCACGGGTCCGGCGCTGGTGCACGCGCGGGCGCGATCGGATCTCGTGTGGTTCATCGAGCGCGGGTTCGTGAAGGCGCTGCTGGCCGGCAACGCGGTGGCGGCGCACGACATCGAGGCCTCGATGTACGGCACGACGCTGGGCATGACGGGGACCGGGGTGCCGACGCAGGGCGGGCACGGCCTGCACATGCGGGCGATCAACCGGGTGCGCGAGGCGGGCTCGATCCAGGCGGCGGTGGAGCGGGGGCTGATCCCCGACGGGATCATGCGGGCCTGCACGCTGCACGGCGTGCCGTTCGTGCTGGCGGCGTCGATCCGCGACGACGGCCCGTTGCCCGAGGTGATCACCGACATGCTGCGGGCGCAGGACGCGATGCGCCGCCACACCGTGAAGGCGACGATGGCGATCATGATCGCCACGGCGCTGCACGGGATCGCGACGGGCAACATGCTGCCCGCGTTCGTGACCGATCCCGACGGCACGATGCGCGAGCTGATCACGATCTGCGTGGACTCCTCGGAGTTCGTGGTGAACAAGCTCAAGGACCGCGGCACGCATCAGGCGTTCGGCGTGGTCACCAACGCCCAGGACTTCATGCACATCCTGCGACTCTACGTCGAGCGCGATCTCGACGCCCGCGCCGCCGCGACGACGGCCGAAACGGTGGGCGCGCCGTGATTCCGAGCGAGACGCGCGAGCGGTTCATCCGCGACCTGGCGGCGCAGCTCCCCGCGGCCGGCATCATCGAGGCGCACTTCTTCGCGCCGCGCCGCGTGGCCGGGGTGGAGAGCGGCGTGGCGGTGATTGCCGCGGCGACCGAGCCGGCGCCGGTGGCGCCGGACCGCTACACGGTGTTCAGCGCCACCTACCGGCACACGCTCAAGGGCACGGAGCGCGGCAAGTGGGAGGTGGCGGTGAAGGCGGAGGCCGACGCGCCACTCGTCACCGTGGACCAGGTGGTGCGCGGCGTGCAGCGCCGCGCCGAGGACACCGAAGAGGTGGAGCGGATGACGGGCGACGAGATCCGCGCCCTGGTCGGACCACCGGATCCGGCGGAAGCTCCGTGACGCACGGGAACGAGATCGGGCTGTTCGTCGCGTTCGTGGCCGGGCTGGTGAGCTTCATCTCGCCCTGCGTGCTGCCGCTCGTGCCCAGCTATCTCACGTTCATCACCGGCATCTCGCTGGAGGACGTGCAGTCGTCGCGGCGGTTCGCGCTGCTGCACGCGGTGCTGTTCGTGATCGGCTTCTCGATCGTGTTCGTGACGATGGGCGTCGCGGCGAGCGCGGTGGGGCGCGTGCTGCTCGTGCACCGGCTCTGGGTGGCCCGCGTGGGCGGGGTGATCATCATCCTGTTCGGGCTCTACCTGGCGGGCGCGTTCAACCTGGCGATTCTGGGGCGCGACACGCGCGTCCACCTGCGGAACAAGCCGTTCGGATATTTCGGCACGGTGATCGTGGGGATGGCGTTCGGCGCCGGGTGGTCGCCCTGCCTGGGACCGATCCTGGGCGCGATCCTGACGTTCGCGGCGACGGCGGGAGACGCGGCGCGCGGCGCGGTGCTGCTGAGCGCCTACTCGCTGGGGCTGGCGGTGCCGTTCCTGATCTCGGCGGTGGCGCTGGAGGAGCTGATCGGCTTCGCGCAGCGGAACCGGGCGCGGCTGGCCTGGCTCACCCGCGCCTCGGGCGTGCTGCTCGTGATCGTGGGCCTGCTGCTGGTGACGGGCTACCTCTCGGTGCTCACGGGGATGCTGCAGAAGGTCACGCCGGCGTGGATCCTGAACCGGGTCTGATTCCGCCCGGCGGGGATCAGGATCGCAGGGTTCTGAACGGCAGACGATCCGGACGAGACGGACGATTCGGAGATGAAAAAGGGGCTTCAGGGGAAGACTCGGCTCGCATGCCGCGCCGAGTCTTCCCCTGAAGCCCCCTCGTCATGCAGTTGCCGTACCCGTCTCATCCGGCAGTTGTCCGGATCATCTGCAGTTCCAAAAGTTCTTGGTGCCTGCCCGGCGCGACGTCAGGCGGACTCGGCCGCCTCCTCGATGGACTCCTCGAGCTGCTGCCGGTTGAGCAGCGACCAGTAGCGGCCGCCGGCGGCGATCAGGGCGTCGTGCGTGCCCTGCTCGACCAGGCGGCCGTCGTCGAGGACCACGGTGAACGTCGCGTCGCGGATCGCCGAGACGCGGTGCGACGCGATCAGCGCGGTGCGGCCGGCGAGCGTCGTGCGGAGCGCCTCCAGGATCCGGGCCTCGGTGTGCGTGTCCACCGCGCTCAGCGCATCGTCGAGCAGCACGACCGACGGCTTGCGCGCCAGGGCGCGGGCCAGCGCGGCGCGCTGCTTCTGCCCGCCGGACAGGTTGATGCCGCGCTCGCCGAGCATCGTGTCGTAGCGCGCGGGGAGGGCCTCGATCGTGCTCGAGAGCTGGGCCACCGTGGCCGCCCAGTCGCGCGTGGAGGCGTCGGCGGCGCCGTAGGCGAGGTTGGCGCCCACGCTGTCGCTGAAGAGGAAGCTCTCCTGCGGCACGTAGCCGACCTCGCGGCGCCAGGCATCGAGGTCGAGGTCGCGCAGCGGCACGCCGTCGACGAGGATCTCGCCCTCCTGCGGATCGAACAGCCGCGGCACGAGGTCGAGCAGGGCGCTCTTGCCGCTTCCGGTGGCGCCGACGACGCCCACCGTGGCGCCGGCGGGGACGGTGAAGCTCACGTCGCGCAGCACCCAGCGCGGCGCGGCGCCGTCGGCGACCGGGTAGTGGAAGCCCACGCGGCGGAACTCGATCGTGCGGCCGGCGGCGGTGGGGGGCAGCTCGCGCGGCGCGACGGGGGACAGGATCTGCGGCACCGCGTCGAGGATGTCGAGCAGGCGTCCCATCGAGGCCGCGCCGCGCTGGAACAGGTTGATCACGAACCCGAGCGCGATCAGCGGCCAGGTGAGCATGCCGAGGTAGAGCCCGAACGCGACGAAGGCGCCCACCGTGATCGTGCCCTGGATGGCGAGCACGCCGCCCAGGCCGAGCACCACCACGCTGCCCAGTCCGGCCAGGATCTGGAAGGACGGATGCATCATGCCGTAGAGCGTGGCGAGGCGCATCTGCTTGTGCAGATATTCCTCGCCCAGCTCGCCGAACCGCCCCGCCTCCGGTTGCTCCTGCCGGTAGGCGCGCACGACGCGCACGCCGGAGATGTTCTCCTGGGCCATCGTCGTCATGCGGCCGAAGTGTTCCTGCACGGCCTCGAACCGCTGGTGGATGGCGCGTCCCAGCCAGATCATCGAGATCGGCAGGAGGATCATCGGCAGCAGCGCGATCAGCGTGAGCCGCACGTCGATGTGCAGCATGAAGAGCAGCGCGAAGGTGCCGCCGGCGATCGTGTTGGTCAGGTACATCACGGCCGGCCCGGCGGCCATGCGGACCGCCGAGAGGTCGTTGGTGAGCCGGGCCATGAGGTCGCCGGTGCGGTTGCGGCCGTAGTAGGACGCATCGAGCGTCTCGAGGCGGTCGAACAGGTCGTTGCGCAGGTCGTACTCGATCCAGCGGCTCACGCTGTTGAGCAGCTGCCGCATGAGGAAGCGGAAGAAGCCGCCGACGAGCGCCACGCCGACCATGCCGGCGACGAGGAGCCAGATCCGCTCCATCGGTGCCTTGTGGGTGAAGGCGTCCAGGGCCTGCTGCAGGAACCACGGACCGGCCGTCGAGAAGGCGTACGACACGACGGTCAGGGAAAGGCCCAGCACCATTCGCGCCCGATAGGGGCGATAGTACGGGAGCAGGCGCCGGAGCGGGCGGCGGCGCGTCATGCGGCCGTCCCGCGCCCCGCGGCGCGCGCGCCTCGGCGACAACGCCGCCCGGGGCGCATATACTTCGAGGACGGGAACCGCTCGGCAGTGAGGCGCGAC
>JBJKPA010000109.1:0-3461 GCA_046706905.1 Gemmatimonadaceae bacterium | reverse complement strand
GGTCAGAACCCGTTCGGCGGGGGCGGGGGCGCCGAGGACAACACTCCGGATGCGCCGTTCGTGCGCACGATCCAGCAGAAGGTGCAGGAAATGAGCTATCTGCTGAACGTGACGTTCAATCCGACGGCGCAGCAGCGGACGGACCTGGCGGCGCTGCCGGCGGCGCTCAAGAAGCAGGACGCGGCGCTGGTGGAGCTCCGGACCAAGCTCATTCCAAATTTGGAATCAGCGCTGAAGGAGGCGGGGGTGGAGATGCGGGCGCCTGGGAGGGGCGGGCGCGGGCGGGGAGGGCGTGGGCGCCGAGGGGGCGGAGGACAGTAGGACGGTAGGACGGTAGGACGGTAGGACGGCATACAACATGAAACAGCGGGGCGACGGGCGAACCGTTTCCCCGCTGTTTTGCGTCGTTCGACCGACATACCGACTCACCGACTCACCGTCTCATCGTTCTCGCGTCCACAACAACAGCACCCCGCATCCCCCCGTCGCCGTGCTGTTGTACTGCTCGGGTACGCTCGCCCCGCCGGGGTAGAACTCCGCCATCGCGAAGTCGTACGTGGTCCAGTTGCTGAAGTCGATCGGGCCGCCGGAGGCCCACGGCACGCCGTCCACGTACACGCCGACGTAGCAGCTCGGCGACCCGCACCCCCGGATGGTCAACGTGCATTCCTGACGCGTCGACACGAGATACTGCGCGTCGTGCGGTCCAGGCTGGAGCATCAGTCCCGGCATGTGGGCGATGATGGCGTCGGTCATCGTCGAGTTGTCCCACTTCCGCATCGTCTTCTCGTCGATGAAGTAGCCCCCGGCGCTATGGCGCATGCGGTTCTCGGCGGCCTGCAGCATGGGCGACAGGTACACGGCCGACGTATCGGTCGTCGTCACGGTGGGCAGCATCGTCATCGGTTCCATGACGACGGTGACGGGCGTGGTGTCGGCGGGAGCGATGGGCACCATGAAGGTCTGCATCGCGTAGCCGAGCTTGCGCAGCCGCACCAGGCTCCCGCCCTCGGGCAGGAAGATCAGACTCACGGTGCCGGTGCTCGTGGTCATCATGCTCAGCCCGGTCATCACGTCGGACACCTGTACGCTGTCCAGCGGCAGGCCGGTGTTGACGTCGTAGACGCCGAGCAGTCGGTAGCGATAGGCGGGCGCCGCGCCGGGGTCGTACACGCCCGAGGTGTCGCGGCCGCCGGATGCGGACTTCTGCGCGGCGGCCGGCGCGGCCGCCACGCCCAGCGCCAGACAGGCCAGGCCCACGCACCGAATTTGCATACAATCCAGTGTGTGGGCCGGCCCGATGGGTGTCAAGGCGCGAGCTGCCCGGTCTCCATCTCCGTCACGATGCGATGCATCCCATACACGTCGTCCAGCGCCGCGAGGAGCGCCTTCATGTCCACCGACACCGCGCGGTCGATGCCCGGCATGTAGATGTAGTCGCCCGACAGGCTCTCGATGTTGCCGTCGAAGACGAGCCCCACGAGCCGCAGATCCTTGTTCAGCACGGGCGACCCGGAGTTGCCGCCGATGATGTCGTTGGTGCTCACGAAGTCCAGCGGCGTGGACAGGTCGAGCGACGCCGGCGGCGGCAGCCACCGCTTGGGCAGCGCCCAGTCGCTGGAGTCGGGGAACGAGAAGTGCCGGTTGTACAGCCCGTAGAACGTCGTATGCCACGGGGCCAGCGTCCCATTGTACTGGTAGCCGGCGATGATGCCGTCCTGGATGCGCAGCGAGAACGTCGCGTCGGGCGGCTGGCTGGGCCCGTAGATGTCGAACCGCGCCCGGCCCAGCTCCCGCGCGATCGCCTCCTCCTTTGTGGTGACGGAGGAGATCATGCGCTGGAACTTCGCGAACGTGGGCAGATACGCGATCACGACGTTGAGGGCGGCGTCCATGCGGTCCAGCGAGTCGCCGGCGGCCTGCGCGGCGGCCCGCGCCGAGTCGGCCAGCGCGGTGGACGCCAGCACGGCAGCGGCCTCGGCGTCCGGCGTCCGCCCGTGCAGCTCGTCGGCCGCCAGCTCGCTGGTGTCGCCGTAGAAATGCCGGAAGTCGGCGAAGCGCGCCGCCATCATCGCCTCGTCGAGCGCGGCGGGCTGCTGCGGCACGCTGTCCATCTGCGCCACGAGGCCGTCGATGGTCGCCTTGTCGGCGTTGCTCGCCCGGGCGTTCAGGAGCTGGAAGGCGATCAGCGCCCGGTGCAGCGTGGCCGACGAGACGAGGTCGCTGTTGAGCCCGATGAACGCCCCGAAGCCGGGCGCGTCGGTGCGGCGCTCGCGCTGCAGCGCCGCCATCCGCGATATCAGATCGCCGTACTTCGCCTTCAACGCCGGCTTCGCGTTTATCGAATCCTGGAACTGCCGCTCGGCGTCCTCGCGCCGGGCGATGATGGCCGGATCGTCCAGCCCCTTCACCTGGCCGGCATACGCCTTCTGTGAATTGGCGATCTCGAAATACTGGTTCTGCAGGTTCAGCAGGTGCGGATCGTCGGGATGGGCGTGGATGTAGGCGCCCAGAACGTGCATGCGCGAGGTGAGGAGCGCGAGCACGTCACGGTCGCCGATGTCGCGCCGGAACTCGAGCTGGGCCACGGTCTGCAGCCGCGTCGTGGAACCCGGGTTCCCCACCACGAACACGGGCTCGCTGTCGCGCAGCGCCGCGGTGTCCACCCGGAAGTAGTTCGGCGTGTCCAGCGGCTTGCCGTCGGGGCCGTACACGCGGAAGAGCGAGAAGTCCAGGTTGTAGCGCGGATAGGTGAAGTTGTCCCAGTCGCCGCCGAAGTAGCCGATCTGCAGCTCGGGCACGGCCACCAGCTTGACGTCGGTGTAGCGGCGGAAGACGTACGCCGAGGTGCGCGCACCGTCGTAGAGCGAGACCATCTGGACCACGACGCCGGCCTTGGCGCCGCCGCGCTGCGCGAGGATGGCGGTCTTGATCGAATCGAGCACGGCCGTGCGCACGGCGTCGCGGCGGTCGGCGGCCACGGTGTCCACGCGAGCGTTCACGATGTTGGTGACGTCCACGAGATCGATGAGCTGGTCGGCGTGGAAATCCTTGACCGGCCGCTCCTCGGCCAGGGTGTGGGCGAAGAAGCCGTCGTCGAGGATGTCCTCGCCGGGCTTCTGGACGTCCTTCTCGTATTCGCGCGCGCAGTGGTGGTTGGTGAGGATGAGCCCGTGCGGCGACACGAACGACGCCGAGCAGTCGCCCAGCCGGAGGGCGCCAAGCCGCGCGTGGGCGAACCAGGCGCTGTCGGGGCGGAAGCCGTAGGCCTGCTCGAAGTACGCCGTGGGCGGAAACTCGAAGGTCCACATCTTGCCCTGGTCGAAGCGGCCGGCGTGGACGGTGTCGAGCGACGCGAGGGCGGCGGGCGCCGGGGCCGGGGCCGGGGTCGCCGCGGTGACGGCCATCGGAACCGCGCGGTGCGCGGGGGCCGGGGCCGGCGTGGGCGCCGTGGCGGGGGG
>JBJKPA010000108.1:0-4023 GCA_046706905.1 Gemmatimonadaceae bacterium | reverse complement strand
CGCGGACCGTTGTTCACCTTCCAGGTGCTGCTCTCCGCGCAGTCGTTCGGCGACCTCGTGGCCCGCTACAAGTACCTGCACCTGATCGCGCTGCGCGACCGGGCGCTGGTCAAACACGTCCAGGATCTCCGCGATCAGGTGGGCCAGCAGCGCGACCGGCTGGTCACGCTGCAGGACGCCGTGGCGCAGAATCGCAGCGACAAGGCGCAGGAGGAGGGCGAGCTGCGCTCGCTGGAGCGGCAGCGCCAGCACAGCCTGGTGTCGGTGCAGCGCGAGGTGCAGCAGACCGAAACGCGCCTGGCCGCGGTGCGCCGCACGGAGTCGGCGCTCACCAACGCGATCGCCTCCCTGGAGGCGGCCCGCCGCCGGGCGGTCGCCGCCCGGCCCAACGCCGCCCCCAGCCGCAGCACCATCACCACCGCCGACTACGGCAAGCTCGACTGGCCGGTGATCGGCCCGATCCTCTATCCGTACGGCCGCCAGGTGCAGGCGAACAACACGACCATCCGCTGGAACGGGATCGGCATCGCCGCGCCCATCGGCACGCCGGTGCACGTCGTCGCCGCCGGCGAAGTCGTGAGCGTCTCGCAGCTCGGGCTCTACGGCCTCACCGTGATCGTGGACCACGGCGGCGGCGACTACTCGATCTACGGCTCGCTGCAGCAGGCGCAGGTCAAGCGCGGCGACCACGTCGTGAAGGACCAGGTGATCGGCACGGTGGGCGTGTCCGATCCGGACTTCCCCGCCCACCTCCACTTCGAGGTCCGCCAGCACGGCGGCACCGCGGTGGATCCCACTCTCTGGCTCAAACACCGATGACCGTGGTCAAACGCTGCGCCGTCTGCTCGCGCTTCCGCGCCTACGAAGAGGGCGACCGCTTCTGCCTCGGCTGCGGGCACGAAGGGCTCGAGGCCGCCTGCACCTGCGGGCGCGGCTTCGACTACGCGCTCCACGAGAGCGAAGGCGAGCTGTACTGCCCGCGGTGCGGGCGCTCGCTGCGCGGGCGATCGTCCGAGTTCGTATGACCGGCCGCAAGGCCCGGCCCCCCGCGGCCACCCGGCGCACGGGCCGCGGCGGTGAGCTGCTCGGCGCCCACGTCTCGATTGCCGGAGGCACTGCCGAGGCGCCGGGACGCGCCGGCGAGATCGGCGCCACGGCCATGCAGATGTTCACGAAGATGGCCAACCGGTGGGCCGAGCGCGCCGTGGACGCCGCCGAGGCCCGCGCGTTCCGCGAGGGGCTCGCGCGCACGAAGGTGCGTGCCACGGTGGTGCACGACTCGTACCTCATCAACCTCGCGAGTCCCGATCCCGCGCTCCGCCGGCGCTCCATCGAGAGCTTCGTGGCCGAGCTGCAGCGGTGCGAGGCGCTGGGCATCACGTATCTCGTCTCGCACCCCGGCAACTTCATGGACGAGCGCGCGTCGGGCGTGGCCCGCAACGCCGACGCGATCACCGAGGCGCTGGAGCGCGTGCCCGGCACGACGGTGCTGTGCATGGAGACCACGGCGGGCGCCGGAACGGTGATCGGCAGTTCGTTCGAGGAGCTGACCGGTCTGCTCGAGCGCGTCCCGGCGGCGCTGCGCCGCCGCATGGGAGTGTGCGTGGACACCTGCCACGTCTATTCGGCGGGCTACGACCTGGTGCGCGACTTCGACGGCGTGTGGGCGCGGTTCGACGACGTGCTGGGCGCCGAGCGGCTGCGCGTGCTCCACCTGAACGATTCCAAGGTGCCGTTCGCGTCGAAGCGCGACCGTCACGAGCTGATCGGCGAGGGCACGCTCGGCCCCGGACCCTTCCGGCGGATCATGCGCGATCCCCGCTTCCGCGCCGTGCCCAAGGTGCTGGAGACGCCCAAGCTCGACGACGCCACGAAGACCGACCGGAAGATGCTCGCCCGGCTTCGTCGATACGCGCGGGGGCCGGCGTCAAGAAAGAAGGGGAACAGCAGATGATCCGGACGACTGCCGGATGAGACGGGTACGACAGAACGGCGTTTGAGAATACGGGGCTGCAGGGGAGGATCTGGGAGCCGAGAAGAATGTCCGCCCCGGCGCAAAGATCTCCAACGCACGGCCCCCCGTTTTTCTCCTTCGCTTTTTCGAAGTAGCCGTCTCCTCCGTCTCGTCCGCGTCGTCTGCAGTTCATACCCTCCGTTCTTGATGCCCGCCGGGCGCACCGGGCCGGGGCTGGCGCTTTCGGGGCCCGGTCCTTAACGTGGGCGGATCGTGCCCGCCGCCTTCCGCTTCCGCCGCTCGCGTCCCACCCGGCTCGCCCGCCGGGTGGCGCTGTTTGCGCTCCTCGCGCTCGAGCTCGCGGTGGCCTTCGGCCCGATCCTCGAGCCGCACCACGAGGCGACGGAGACCCACATCGAGCAGACCGGCACGACGCACCACTACCTCGTACACAACGAGGACACCTGCGTCTTCTGCGCGCTGCGGACGATGGGCCAGCTGCCGGCCCACGCCCAGGTCCTCATCTCCGCCGCGGCCCCCATGGGCATGATCCGCGCGGCGGAGTTCGCGCCGGCCGCCACTCGCGACCTGGTCGCCAATTCGTCTCGAGCTCCGCCCGTCACGGGCTGAGTTCGCGGCGGCCTCAGGACGAGGCGCGCTCCGGCGCGCCCTGTAGTCCGAGCAGTACCTCCTTCGTACCTCACCGAGAGCCCGCATGCGAACATCCATCTGGATGTGCGCGCTGGTGTGTCTTGCCAGCCGCGCATCCGCCCAACAGCGCACGCCCGTCGGAGCCGCCGGCCCCGCCGACACGCTGCGCCTCACCCGCCGCCAGGCCGTGGCCATGGCGCTGCTCACCAACCCCACGATCGACGTGGCCCGCGAGCAGACGGCGCAGGTGAAGGCGCAGCGGTGGGAGGGCATGGCCATCCCCGACCTCGCGCTGTCCGCGGCCTACGACTCGATGCCCAGCCTCACCGGGTTCAGCCCGACGGTCTCCAAGCCGGTGAGCCTGGGGCTGACCATTCCCTTCCCCGACAAGCTCCGGCTCGCCGATCGGGTCGGGTTGGCCAACGTCGCGGCGTCGCAGCAGAACCTGACGCTGGTCCAGCAGGGCATCGCGGCCGCCACGAGCGAGGCCTACGACGCCGTGCTCGTCATGCGCATGCACCGCCGCGACTTCACTGAGGCCGACTCCCTGGCCACCGCGTTCCTCCAGCGCACCGAGGCGCGGTTCAACGCCGGCACGGTGCCGCGGCTCGACGTGATCAAGGCCCAGGTGGACCTCGCCTCGGCCCGCAACGACCTCATCGGCAATTCGCGCGACGTGGCGAACGCCGAAGCGGCGCTCAACCGGCTCATCGGGCGCCCCCTGGGTACGCCGCTCGTGCTCGGCGACTCGCTCGACGTGCCGCCCCCGCTCCCCGACCTCGACGCCGTGGAGCAGACCGCGCAGCGCAAGCGCCCCGAGATCCTGTCCCTCCAGGCGCAGATCCGCGCCGCCCAGGCCACCTCGCGCCTCGTGCGCGAGCAGGCCTTCCTCCCCGATCTGTTCGTCGGCGCGTCGCGCGACGCGTCGGTCGCCGACCCCACCTGGTACACGGTGGGCATCTCGATGCCCATTCCGATTCTCTTCTGGCAGCACACCAAGGGCGACTTCGCGGAAACGCAGCACCGCGAACTCGAGCTGGCCGCCACGCTCCGCGACACGCGGGCCGCCGTCGGCCAGGACGTGCGCAACGCGTGGGCGACCGCCGACGCCGCCCAGCGGCAGGCCGTGTTCATCCGCGATCAGCTGCTGCCGTCGGCACGCGAGGGGTACCGCGCCGCCTCCGCCGCCTATTCCGCGGGCGGGCTCTCCGCCCTCGACGTGCTCGACGCCCGCCGCTCGCTGCTCGACGCCGAAAGTCAGTATGCCGATGCCCTCGCCGCCGCCAACTCCGCGCGCTCCGATCTCGAGCGCGCCGCAGGTGTCCCGCTCACCTCGATCGCCACTGGAGCTCCCCGTGAGTAAGCGCTCATTCGCCCCGGCCACGCCCGCCGTCGCCGCCCTGCTCGCCCTGGCCGGT
>JBJKPA010000107.1:0-3932 GCA_046706905.1 Gemmatimonadaceae bacterium | reverse complement strand
GCACGGAGGAGACGATCTCCGGCCACGCCTCCCCGAAGGATCTGGAAACGCTGATGCAGCTCGTGCACCTGGAGTTCACGGGGGCGCGGCTGGACACGGCGGCGTACCAGGCGTTCCAGAACCAGGTCGCGCCGTACCTCGCGAACCGCGGCGCGTCGCCCGACGAGGTGTTCAGCGACACCGTGCAGGTCACGATGGCGCAGCACGACTTCCGCGCCCGGCCGCTGACGCCGGCGACGTTCGCCGAAGTGAACCCGCACACCGCACTGGACTTCTTCAAGGCGCGGTTCGCGGGCGCCGCGGGGTTCACCTTCGTGTTCGTGGGGAACGTGAACCTCGACACGCTCAGGGCGCTGAGCGAGAAGTACCTGGCCACGCTGCCGGCGGGTACGCCGGAGCACTGGCGCGACGTGGAGAAGGGACCGCCGACCGGGATCGTGGAGCGCGTGGTGCACAAGGGCGTGGAGCCCAAGGCGACGTCGCTGGTGTTCTTCACCGGGCCGTTGACCTACGCGCCGCAGGACCGGTTCGACCTGCGCGCGCTGTCGGAGCTGCTGCAGATCAAGGTCATCGACACGCTGCGCGAGGCGCTGGGCGGGACCTACAGCCCGAACGTGAGCGCGGGGGAGGACTTCGCGCCGAAGCCGCGGTTCACGGTGGAGTTGGAGTTCACCTCGTCGCCGGCCAACGCGGACACGCTGTTCGCGGTGACGATGGGGCTGATCGGGAAGCTGCAGAAGGACGGCCCGTCGGCGGCCGACGTGGAGAAGGTGCGGGAGCAGCTCCTGCGCGAGCACCAGGTGGAGGTGAAGCAGAATGCGTTCTGGGCCGGCAACATCGCGGCGCGGCTGCGGGCGGGGGAGGACATCGCGGGGCTCGGGGATCCGTACAACGCGATGATCGAGGCGATGACAGCGGGCGAGTTGCAGCGCGCGGCGGGGGAGTATCTGAACACGAGCAACTACGCGCGGTTTGTGCTGCTTCCGAAGCAGTAGGACGGTAGGACGGTAGGACGGTAGGACCGATAACTGCTAAACGCAGTTACCGACTACCGTCCTACCGTCAAACCGTCCTACAGTTTGAGGTGATACAACCTCACCGCGTTCTCCCTCAGCA
Organism: Gemmatimonadaceae bacterium; assembly: GCA_046706905.1. GTDB lineage: Bacteria > Gemmatimonadota > Gemmatimonadetes > Gemmatimonadales > Gemmatimonadaceae > JAGWRI01. The sequence goes on along the minus strand of JBJKPA010000107.1, from coordinate 2,816 downwards.
CCATCCGCGCCAGCTCCTCCGCCCGCGCCCTGGTGATCTCGCCGTCGCGCATCATGCCGGTGAGCGCGATGCCGAGGGCGCGGCGGGCGGAGTGCGAGGCGATCAGCGCGCCCTGGTCCCACCCCTGCGGCGTGCCGCCGTCGAAGGCGTCGGTGCCGAACAGCACCTTCCCCGGCCACTGGCTCAGCCAGTTGCGCAGCACGCCGGCCAGCTGCGAGGGCTCGATGAACTGCGTCATCATCGAGATGTCGGCGTACATGTTGGGCTTGCCGAGCAGGGCCAGCGTCTGATTGGTGAACGGCCAGCCGCCGTGCAGCATCACGAAGTCCGTGCCGCGCAGGGTCGGGTCGTCGGCCACCTGCTCGAGCTGCAGCGGCTCCGAGCCCGTGGGCGAGTAGTAGCCACCGAACTCGTACAGCACGTGAAAGTGCACGGGCATGCCGAGCCGGCCCGCGTCGAGCGCGATGGCGTGGAACAGGTAGTCCTCGAGCGTCTTGTACTCGGCGTGCGTGGGCACGCCGCCGTGCACGTAGCGGGCGTAGATCGCGCGCGCCGCGGCGGTGTCGGGCGGCCCGAAGTTCAGCGGACGCAGATAGGCGGCCTCGAACTTCACCGCCACGGCGCCCGAGTCGCGCTGGTGGCGGAGCGTGGGGCCGATCACCGCCTGCACGTACGCCTCGAGGTTGTTGGGCGGCGCCTCGAGCCCCAGCGCGAGCAGGTAGCGGTGCAGCAGCGCCGCCTCCTTGGGATAGAGGGCGCGTGTGTCCGGCGTGCGCGCGGCCTCGCCGCGCGTGTCGAGCGGGAAGAGCAGGGCGTCGTCGAACGGCACCCAGCGGAAGCGCGGGGGCATGAGTCCGGGGCCCACGGCGACGCGGTTGGCGAACATCACCTGGATGCCGGCCTGGTCGAGCACCCACGACGGGAAGTCGTCGCCCTGCGCCTTCAGGACTTTGGCGCGCGCGGCGGCGAGCGCGTCGAGGTAGGCCTTGCCGGTGTCGGTCGCCGGCACGTGGTAGAGCGTGCGCGCCGCGGCGGCCCATTCGGGGTTGTCGAGCCGCAGGCGCCAGGGGAGCTGGAAGGGCGGGATCCCGTCCAGCGGGAGGGCGTCGTACTCGGTGTCGGGGGGCTGGCCGGGCGGGATCGGGCGCATCGGGTGCGCGTGGTTGTCCACGGCCTTGATGCCGGCGATGTAGGAGGCGAGCTGGGGGTCGACGGGCTGGGTGCCGCTGGAGGCCGACCCGCAGGCGGCGAGCAGCACGCAGGTGGCGAGGGCCAGGTTTCTCATGGGCGTGGGGCGCGGAGGTTGGGGGTCTACCATACGGGGCCCGCCGGCCGCGATCAAGCGCGGGGCGGGCTTGCTTGCCGTCCCCGGTTGCTTCACGTTCAGGGGATCGCCCCCCGTCTCAACCATCTTCCGGACGGTCTCATGCGCAAGATTCTCGTGTCAGCCGTGGCGGCGGCACTCGTCACGTCGGCGGCGGTCGCCGGCGCCCAGGGCAACCCGGTCGCCGACGCGTTGCGGGCCAACGTCAAGAGCGCCTCCCGCAACTTCGTGGCCGCGGCCAAGGAAATGCCGGCGAACAAGTACGGCTATCATCCCACCGAGGCCCAGCGGACGTTCGGCGCGCTGGTGCTCCACGTGGCCGGCTCGAACGACTTCATGTGCTCGGCGATCAGCGGCGAGAAGCCGCCGATGCGCGCGAAGCTCACCGCGACGTCGTCCAAGGACGAGCTGGTCGCGGCGGTGCAGGCGTCGTTCGATTACTGCGAGTCGTCGTTCGCCAAGCTCACCGACAGCGGGCTGGCCGACGAGGTGCCGTTCTTCGGCGGGCGGAAGATGACGCGGGCGACGGTGGTCCTCGCGATCGCCGCCGACTGGGCCGACCACTACGGCACGGCGGCCGACTATCTGCGGATGAACGGCATCCTGCCGCCCACGGCGCGCGGCCACGGCGGCATGTAGCCGCCCGGCGAAACCCGGCGCGCGCGTCCGCGTACGGATGGATGCGCGCATCGGGCGCGCCGACTTCAGGAGACAGCGATGACCGACTCGACCGAGAGCACCGGCGACACTGGCGGCACCGGCAAGACCGAGGAGCACAAAGTCAGCGGCGAGGGGCTGGTCGGCCGCGTGAAGGAGCTGATCCACCAGGGCAACATCCGGCGGATCATCGTGAAGAACGACAAGGGGCAGACGCTGCTCGAGATCCCGCTCACTTTCGGGCTCGTGGGCGCCGCGCTGATGCCGGTGCTCGTGGCGCTCGGCTCGATCGCCGCGCTGGCCGCCGAGTACACGCTGGTCGTCGAGAAGAAGGAGTGAGGTGACGCGGACGGCGGGAATTCGCGGGTGGGGGGCGGCGGGGCAACACACACCGCCGCTCGACCATTTCACGGTGCCGGTGGACGGGCTGCCGATCGCCGTGTGGGCGCGGATCCCCGCGCATCCGGTGGGGGCGATCCTGTTCGTGCACGGCCGGACGTGGGGCGCGCGTCCCGACTTCGACCTGCAGGTGCCCGGCGAGCCGCGGTCGGTGCTGGCGGCGATGGCGGCGCGCGGGTACGCCGCGTACGCGGTGGACCTCCGCGGCTACGGCGGGACGCCGACCGATCCCAGCGGGTGGAACTCCCCCGACCGCGCGGCGGCGGACGTCGCCGCGGTGCTCGGCTGGATGAAGCGGCGCGGGGGGGGGGGGGGGGGGCGGGGGGGGGGGGGGGGGGGGGGGGGGGGGGGGGGGGGGGGGGGCCGGGGGGGGGGGTTTGGGGGGGGGGGGGGGGGGGCCCCCCCCCACGGCCGATCTAGTGACGCAGGTACTGAC
>JBJKPA010000106.1:0-2595 GCA_046706905.1 Gemmatimonadaceae bacterium | reverse complement strand
CCGTCTGGGCGGGCGGCAGCTCGCTCTACCGCCTGCGCCGCGGGCGGACCGCGCTGCTGGGACGCCCCGGCGCCTACGCCGACGCCCAGATCGTGGCCCTGCTGCCCGACAGCGGCCGGCTCTGGATCAGCACCGACGGCGCCGGCCTCCGGCTGCTCGACGGGAACCGGCTCCAGTCGCTCGCCGGCGCCGATCCGGCGATGCTCGACGACGCGTTCACCATGCTGGACGACGGGGCCGGCGATCTCTGGCTCGCGTCGTCGTACGGCCTGCAGCGGGTCAATAAGCAAACGCTCATTGACGTCGCGCTCGGCAAGCGGCGGTCGGTGGGGCTGCGCGTCGTGGACAAGCCCGACGGCCTGCTCAGCACGGAGTTCAACAGCGCCGGCGCGTCGTCCGGCTGGGTCGCTCCCGACGGCCGGATCTGGCTCCCCGGGGCCGACGGCCTCGTCGTGGTGGATCCCGCGGTGCTGCGGGCCCCCGCCATGCCGCCTTCGGTGCGCATCGAGGCCGTGCTCGCCGACGACATGCCGCTCGCCCTCAAGCCGCCGCTCACCCTGCCCCACGGCGCCCGCCAGATCCGGATCGACTTCACCTCGCTCCGGCTCCGCTCGGCGCACCAGCTCCGCTTCCGCTACCGGCTCCTCGGCCTCGACTCGGCGTGGATCGGCGCCGGCACCCGCCGCAGCGCCTTCTATTCGAGCCTCCCCGGCGGATCGTACACGTTCGAGGTCGCCGCCCGCGACGACGCCGGCCTCTGGACCACCGACCCGGCCACGCTCGAGTTCCGCGTCATCCCGCCGTTCGTGCGCACGCCCTGGTTCCCCGCGCTGCTCACGCTCGGCGCCCTCGGCATCGCCCTGGCGGGCATCCGGCTCCGCGGCCGCGCGCTCCGCACGCACGCCAGCGTGCTCGCCACCCAGGTCGCCGAACGCACCGCCGACCTCCAGCACCAGGTCGAGAACCGCGAGCGGGCCGAGCACGCGCTGCGCGAGGCGCACGACCTGCTCGAGCACCGCGTCGACGAACGGACCGCCGACCTGGCGCGGGTCAACGAGGAGCTGCGGCTCAACCAGGAGCGCCTCGGCCTCCTCGTGCGGCAACTCCCGGCGGCCGTCTGGTCCACCGACCGCGCCGGGCGGATCGTGTCGCTCGTCGGATCCGGTCTGTCGGTGCTGGGCATCGACCCGACGCAGCGCGTCGGGGGCACGTTCGCCGAATTCATCGACGACTCCGCCGTCCTGCTCGCGATCGAGGACGCGCACGAGCACGCGCTCGACGGATCCCCGTCGCAGTGGCAGCAGCCGTACCGCGGGCACGTGTTCGAATGGCGCACCGAGCCGTTGCGCGACGAGACGGGCGCCGTGCACGGCGCCGTCGGCCTCGCCTTCGACATCACCGAGCAGGCCAAGCTGCGCGAGCAGGTCCTGCACACGCAGCGGCTGGACAGCATCGGCCGGCTGGCCGGCGGCCTGGCCCACGACCTCAACAACATCCTCACCGCCGTGCTCGGCTACACCGAGCTGAGCCAGCAGTCGCGGCCCGACGAGATCCGCAGCAATCTCAACGAAATCCGGTTCGCCGCCGAGCGCGCCGCCGCGCTCACCCGGCAGCTCCTGACGTTCGCGCGGCGCCAGAAGGTGACCGTCCAGCCGGTGGACCTCAACGCCACGCTCGACAACGTGAACCGCCTCCTGAAGCGGCTGCTCGTGGGCGATCTGCAGCTCGTCACCGAGCCGGGCGCCGACACCCCGACCGTGCTCGCCGATCCGAACCAGATCGAGCAGGTGATCATGAACCTGGCGGTGAACGCGCGCGACGCGATGCCCGACGGCGGGCGGCTCACGATCGCCACCGCGCGGGCCGACGTCGACGCGCCGCGCGGCGACCTGCCCGCCGGCATCTACGCCGTGCTCACCGTGACCGATACGGGAATCGGAATGAGCGACGAGGTCCGCCGCCACGCCTTCGAGCCGTTCTTCACGACCAAGGAGCTGGGCAAGGGCACCGGGCTGGGCCTCGCCACCTCGTTCGGGATCGTGCGCGAGTCCGGCGGCTTCATCGATCTCGAGTCGGCCCCCGGCCGCGGCACCACGGTGCGCGTCTGGCTGCCCGCGCACGGCGCCGCGCCCCGCACCGAGCGCACGCGCACGCCGATCGCGTCCGTCATGCAGGGCTCGGAAACGATCCTCGTCGCCGAGGACGAGCCCCAGGTGCGCGAGCTCACGCGGCGCAGCCTCGAGAGCTTCGGCTACGTCGTGCTCACGGCGGCCGACGGCGAGGACGCCCTGCGCGTGGCCGACGGCTACGGCGGGCCGATCCAGCTCCTGCTCGCCGACCTCCGGATGCCGCGCATGGGCGGGTACGCGCTGGCCGCCGAGATCCTGCGCCGGCGGCCGGACATCCGCGTGGCGTTCATGTCGGGCTATTCCGACGGCCGCCCGCCCGACGACCCGGTCCTCGGCGCCGCCCCGCGGCTCGCCAAGCCGTTCCGGGTCACGGCGCTGGGCCGCACGGTGCGCGAGGCGCTCGGCGGCGCGCCACCCCACCCCCCAGAGCGCGAACGCACGGAATGAAGAACGGGGGGTGGGGTGG
>JBJKPA010000105.1:0-3786 GCA_046706905.1 Gemmatimonadaceae bacterium | reverse complement strand
GCCCCGGCGGAACCGCTGCCCGGCGCGGTGCCGGCCGTGCCCGCGCCGTCGGCCGAGCACCGCGCGGGCCGCGCCGAGGCCAGTGTGCGGGTGCGGACCGATCGCCTTGACCAGCTCATCGACATGGTGGGCGAGCTGGTCATCGCGCAGGCGATGATCGCCGAGGACGAGGTGCTGCGCAACACCGCGCTGCACGAGCTCGCCCGCAAGGTCTCCGACGCGAACAAGATCGTGCGCGACCTGCAGGACCTGAGCATGGGCATGCGCATGGTGCCGCTGCGCGGCGCGTTCCAGAAGGTGACGCGGCTGGCGCGCGATCTCGCGCGCCGGTCGGGCAAGCTCGTGGACGTCGTGATCGACGGCGAGGACACGGAGATCGACCGCAATCTGGTGGACGTGCTCTCCGACCCGCTCGTGCACATGGTGCGCAACGCCACGGACCACGGCGTCGAAACGCCGGCCGAGCGGCAGGCGGCGGGCAAGCCGGCCACCGGCCGGCTGTCCATTGCCGCGTATCACGCCGGCGGGAACGTCGTCGTGGAGATCGCCGACGACGGGCGCGGCCTGGACCGGGCGAAGATATTGCGCAAGGCGATCGCCATGGGGCTGGCCAGCGAGTCCGACGCGCTCACCGATCGCGAGGTCTACGAGCTGATCTTCGCGCCGGGCTTCTCCACGGCCGATGCGGTGACCGACATCTCGGGGCGCGGGGTGGGCATGGACGTGGTGCGGCGCAACGTCGAGGCCATGCGGGGCCGCATCGAGATCGACGCCCGCGCCGGCCGCGGGACGCGATTCGTGATCCGCCTTCCGCTCACGCTCGCCATCACCGACGGCATGGTGGTCCGGGTCGGCACGGAGCGGTACATCGTGCCCACGCTGAACATCCAGGTGAGTTTCCGCCCGGAGCCCGGGACGCTGTCCACGATCGCCGGGCGCGGGGAGATGGTGACGCTCCGCGGCGAGGTGCGGCCGCTCGTCCGGCTGCACCGGCTGTTCGGGATCTCCGGCGCCGAAGAGGACCCCGGACGGGCGCTGCTGATGGTCGTGGGCGACGGCCCGCAGTCCATCGCGCTGCTCGTGGACGAGCTGCTCGGCCAGCAGCAGCTGGTGGCCAAGGCGCTGGGCCAGGGGCTGGGCGTGGCGCCGGGCGTGTCGGGCGGGGCGATCCTCGGCGACGGCCGCGTGGGGTTGATCCTCGACGTGCACACGCTGGTCGCGTTGTCGCGGACCGCGGGCGCGTACGAGCGCGCCGTCGCGCGCGTGGCGTAGCCGCGGCGCCCCTCAAGAAAACCGCCCGACCGGCCGACCCTCATCAGTGGGACGCGGCACGGTCGGTGCCGGTTCCGGCGACCTCGACCAGGAGAACGCACCATGCATACCGGTGACGCCGCGATCGCGACGCCCGCGGCTTCTCTCGCCGGCAAGTTTCTCACCTTCTTCCTCGGCAACGAGGAATACGGGCTCGAGATCCTCAAGGTCCACGAGATCATGGGCATGCTGCCCATCACGCGCGTGCCCCGCACGCCGGAAGCGGTACGCGGCGTGATCAACCTGCGCGGCAAGGTCATTCCCATCGTCGACCTCCGCGTGCGCTTCCGGATGCCCGGCGAGGACGTGGACGAGACCTGCATCATCGTCGTCCAGGTCCGCGGCGCGCTGATCGGCGTGGTCGTGGACCGCGTGTCGGAGGTGGTCGCGATCGCGGCCGCCGACATCGAGGCGGCGCCCGAGTTCGGCGCCGACGTGGACACGCGCTACCTGCTCGGCCTGGCCAAGGCCGGCGGCCGCGTTCGCCTCCTGCTCGACATCGACCGCGTGCTCACCACCGAGCACGTGGGCGAATCGGTTCCGCCAGCCACGATCACCGACTGACGCCGCCGGCCCGGCGCGCACCGTCTCAACGGAGAGAGAGATGTTCAGCAACCTGAAGATCGGCAGCAAGCTGCTCATGGGATTCCTCGCCATCGCCGCGCTGTGTGCGCTGGTGGGCGGCGTCGGCATACTCGCGATGAGCCGCATGTGGTCGCGCACGCTCGAGATCGCGAACACGCAGGTGCCGGCGATGACCGGCCTCGGACGCATCGACGTCGGGGTCTCGGACCTCAGCCGCATCGAGCTGGGGCTGTACGCCGCCCGTCAGGCGCACGAGACCGTGGAGGTGAACGCCCTCCGCGATGCGTACGCGTCCACGCTGCAGGACGAGATCGAGGCGGGGTGGAAGCTCTACGAGCCGCTGCCGCGCACGGCCAAGGAAGACTCTCTCTGGAAGGATTTCACGGCGCAGTACAACGCGTACAAGGCGCACCTCGACGGCGCCGTGCCGCTGCTCGCCACGGGCGACATCGGCGCCGCGAACGGCGCCGTGCAGGAGGGCCTGGCCCTCTACATCTCCGTGAAGCGCGTGCTCGCCAAGATGCAGGTGCTGCAGAACACCGACGCCCAGGCGAACGCCGCGGCGGCCGCGGCCAGCAATCGCGCCGGCCGCATCCAGCTCGCGCTCGGCATCGGGCTGGCGCTGCTCCTCGCCATCGGCCTCGGCTTCCTCATCACGCGCGGCATCACGCGGCCGCTGCTCGCCGTCGTGGCCCGCACCGAGGATCTGCGCACCGAAGCCATCGCCCAGCTCGGCACGGCGGCCGACGCGGTCGCCGCCGGCGAATTCCACGTCAGCGTGGCGATCACCACGCCGCCGCTCGAGATCTCGTCCCAGGACGAGCTGGGCGACCTGGCCGAGACCTGCAATCAGATCATCGCCCAGTCGCGGAGCACCGTGGCGGCGTTCGAGAAGGCCCGGCGCCTGCTGCAGGACGTCATGACCGACGCCGCCACGCTCAACGAAGCGGCCCTCGCCGGCCGCCTCGACGCCCGCGTCGACGCGGAGAAGTACAGCGGCGGCTACGCCGAGATGGTGCGCGGCCTGAACCGCCTGCTCGAGACCATGGACGGCGCGATCGACGCGTCGAGCGGCGTGCTGGAGCGCGCGGCCAACCGCGACCTCACGGCCCGCATGACCGGACAGTTCTCGGGCGCCTTCGGCCGCCTGCAGCGCACGATCAACGCGACCATCGAGAATCTCGACGGCGCGCTGGCCGGCGTGGCGATGGCCAGCGAGCAGGTGGCGGCCGCCTCCGATCAGATCAGCGCCGGCAGCCAGTCCCTCGCGCAGGGCGCCTCCGAGCAGGCCAGCGCGATCGAGGAGGTGTCGTCCAGCCTGCAGGAAGTCGCGTCGATGGCGCGGCAGAGCGCGTCCAACGCGCAGGATGCCCGCGGGCTGTCCGACGGCGCCCGGACCGGCACCCAGGCCGGCGTGCAGAGCGTGCAACGGCTCTCCGATGCCATGAACCGGATCAAGGCCTCGTCGGCCGCCACGGCGAAGATCGTGAAGACGATCGACGAGATCGCCTTCCAGACCAACCTCCTCGCGCTCAACGCCGCGGTCGAGGCCGCACGCGCCGGCGATGCCGGCAAGGGATTCGCCGTCGTCGCCGACGAGGTGCGGAACCTCGCCATGCGGTCGGCCGAGGCGGCGCGCAACACCGCCGGCCTGATCGAGGAATCGGTGCGCAACGCCGAGCAGGGCGTCGTCGTGAGCACCGAGGTGGAACGCAGCCTGAGCGACATCGAGCAGCGCGTGGCCCGCGTGGCCGACGTCATGGCCGAGGTGGCCGCGGCCAGCGAGCAGCAGACGCAGGGCATCGGCCAGATCAACGCCGCGGTCGATCAGATGAACGCCATCACGCAGCAGGTGGCGGCGAACTCGGAGGAGAGTGCGGGTGCGGCGAC
>JBJKPA010000104.1:0-3504 GCA_046706905.1 Gemmatimonadaceae bacterium | reverse complement strand
TCATCGCGCACCGGCATCGTGTGCGCGATGATGTTCGTGTCGGCGCCGCTGCTGGTGAGCGCGGCGCGCGAGGCGTTCGACCGCGTGGACGTCCGCCTCGAGGCCGTGGCCCGCACGCTCGGCGACTCGCCGTGGCGCGCCGTGCGCCGTGTGACCCTCCCACTCGCCGCCCGCGGGCTCGCCGCCGCCGGCATCGTGATGTGGGCCCGCGCGATCAGCGAATTTGGCGCGATCGTCGTGTTGACGTACAATCCGAAGGTGGCGAGCGTGCTCAGCTACGAGCGGTTCACCGCGTTCGGCCTCAAGAGCGCCCTCCCCGTGGCCGCCGTGCTCGTGCTCCTCGCCCTCGTGCCCATCGCCGTGCTGCGCACGGTCCACTCGCCCGACTCGCTGCCGGAGCGCCGAGGATGATCCAGCTCGACCGCGTCACCGCCACCGTGGGAAGCTTCTCCCTGCGCGACGTCTCGTTCGAGATCGACGCGGGATCCTACGGCGTGGTGATCGGCCCGGCCGGCTCCGGCAAGACCACGCTGCTCGAGACGATCGCCGGCATCATCCCGGTGGCGTCGGGCGCCGTGCGGCTGCGCGGGACGGACGTCACGCGCACGGCGCCCGAGCTGCGGCGCATCGGCATCGTCTACCAGCACGCCTATCTCTTTCCGCATCTGTCGGTGGCCGCCAACGTCGCCTACGGCACCGACGACCGGGAGATGGCCGGCGAGATGGTCGAGCGCTTCCGCCTCGACGCCCTCCTCGAGCGCGACGTGAAGTCGCTGAGCGGGGGCGAGCGGCAGCTCGTGGCGCTGGCCCGCGCCCTGGCCACGCGTCCCGACATCCTCCTCCTCGACGAGCCCTTCTCGGCGCTCGACCCGCGGATGCGGATCCTGGTGCGGCGTCAGGTGCGCGCGCTGCACGCCGAGCGCGGGATGACCGTGCTGCACGTGACCCACGACTTCAACGAAGCGGGGCGGCTGGGCCACCGCGTGGTGCTGCTCGAGCGGGGGCGCGTGCTGCAGACGGGCTCGCCCGACGACGTCTTCCGCCGGCCGGCGTCGCCGGCGGTGGCCGAGTTCATCGGCGCGGAGAACGTGGTCCCCGGACGCGTGAAGAGCGCGAACGGGTGCGGCGAGGCGGAGCGCGTCGTGGAATTCACGAGCGGCGGTCTCGTGTTGGACGCCGTGAGCGACGTGCCCGAGGGCGAGGCGCACGCCGTGATCCGGGCCGACGAGATCGCGCTCAGTCCCGAGCGGCGGGAGTCGTCGATGCGCAACCAGCTCGACGCCCGCGTGGTCGAGGTGGCGCCGTCGGGCGTGCTGACGCGGGTCACCGTGGAGACGGGCGGCGTCGAGCTGGTGGCGGCGATCACCACGCGGTCGGCCGAGGAGCTCGGGCTCGAACCCGGGCGCGAGGTCGTGGCGGCGCTCAAGGCGACCGCCGTGCACCTCTGCTGAGCGGCAGGCTCGGCTTCCGCGCGGCGCGTGCCGTGTCGAAGGCCAGCCAGTCCACGCCGGGTTTGATGCCCGTCCAGATCTCGACCGGGCCGGTGAGCATGCGGGTGTGGACCGAGCTGCCCTCGATGGCGCCGATGTATGGGAGGTCGGGCAGCGTTCCGGTGGCGTCGAGCGCGACCGGACGCCCGTCGATGGCGACGCCGCAGCGGCCGTCGCTGAAGATCTGCACGCGCACCCGGAACCAACGGCCGGTGTTCAGCGGCGCGACGTGCAGGGCATCGAGATGCACGACCGAGTGCCCGGTGCCCACCAATCGCGTTCCCTGGGTGCCTTCTTCCGACGGATACGCGAACGCGCATTCTCCGTCGGTCAAGCCGGTCTCGAACGGCGGATATCCGGTCTTCAGGTCCCACCGCGCGAGGGCGATGGAGTCGCGGAGCGGGAGCAGGGCGATGTTGTCGGTCTGCCACTGGATCGATTTCACCGGAGCCGACACCAGTGCCTCGATCCCCAGCCCGTTCGAGGCGTCGAAGGTCCGGCGGGTGAATACGCCGCTCATGAAGTCGCCGTCGCCGTTGTTGAGGAAGGCGGGACGCCCGGCGGCATCCTTCACGAGGAGGGGAGCGGGCACGCCGTAAGGCACGAACTGCGGGGCGAATCCGTGCGACCAGTCGTCACGCAGGACGACCGAATCGGTGGCGGGGACCACGTGTACCGACAGGGTGTCCGTGCGCCATCCGATCGCCGAGAGGACGATGCGCGCCGTGCCGGGTGCCACGGGCAGGAGCCGGAGCCCGGGGAGCACGCGCGCCACGGCCGGGTCGAGCGAGGCCAGCGCGGCGTAGGGCAGGGGCACGCGGCGTCCGCTCACGGTGATGCCGGTGAACGGGAAGCGGTAGGCGACGCCGAGTTGGAGCCCCGAGGCGGGCAGGGAGAGATCCACCGAGTTCACGTAGTCCTTCGGTACGCGGTCCATCCAGAGCGTCCAGACCAGGCGCGTGTCGAGCGAGCTCTCGGCGATCGTCCGAGCCAGTTCCGGGTGGTCGAGCGGAAAGACGATCGACTCCACCGGGGAACCGGCCGCCTGGCGGCAGCGGCACGCCACCCACCGGCCGTCGGGGCTCAGATCGAAGGCGCCCTCCGTCGCGCGAAAAATGCGGCGCGACGAGCCGTCCACGACGTCGTACACGTCCAGGGCGGCACCGGAGTCGAACGACTGGGCAACCAGCACGCGGTCGTCGTCGACCCACCCGACCACCTCGGAGTTCTGGAGCGTCGGTCGACACTGCGCGTCCTCGCCGTTGGGCGCCATCGTGCAGATCGAATCCGGCGCCGCGGTCATGCTCATGCGGACGAAGGCGATGCGGAGGCCGTTTCGGCTCCACGCCGCGGTGCCGTCCTTGGGCAGCCCGCCGGTCAGTTGCCGCACCCGTCGGGTGGCCAGATCCATGACCGCGAGATGGGCGTGGGAGAGCGAATCGAAGCGCCCGGTGGCGAACACCAGCCGCTTCCCGTCGGGCGAGAGCCTCGCTCCGACGTCGTCGCCCGGCTTCCAGGTGAGGCGCGTGGCGCCTCCGGACAACCGGTCCAGGACGAGGTCGTCGCCCCCCGAGTCGGGCATGGCCGCGTGCGAGATCCAGGCCTTCCCGTCGGACATGAGGACGTAGTCGCCGAGTGTGGCGGGGAGCGCGACGTGCGAGCGGCGTCCCTCGCGCGACGGGATGAGGACGTCGCCACCGATCCAGCGATCGTTGCGGATCGGCACGCGATAGGTCGTCGTGTCGCCCGCCGAATCGACGGACACGGCGAGGAGCACCTCGTTGGGCGGCGGCTCGGGGGTGCGCGTCCACTGCCAGGTGGCGGCGGCGCTCGCCGCGGCGACGAAGACGATCGTGGCGGCGGTGCGCCAGCGCGACCAGCCGAATCGTTGCTGGAGCGGGAGCGCGCGTACGAGGCGCTGCACCTCGAACGGGTCGTCGTCGCCCAGGAACTCCTCGGCCAGCGCGCGGGCCGGCCGGCGGTCGTCGTGGCCGCGGAGGCGGCGCCCCCAGGC
>JBJKPA010000103.1:0-5611 GCA_046706905.1 Gemmatimonadaceae bacterium | reverse complement strand
CGGCGCCGCGGGCCAGCAGCAGGTGCGCCACGTTCACGCACGCGATGACGAGCACCAGCGCCACCGCCGCCGCCAGCAACAGCAGCGAATCGCGGAAGCGCACGATCTTGTCGGGAGGCACTACCTGCGCGCGGAACCCCACCATGGTCCCGGCGCGCGCGAGAATGGTCTGCAGCTCATGCTGCGCCGCCCCCAGGGTGACCCCGGGGCGAAGCCGCCCCACGACGGAGAGCCCGAACTGATCGTTGGCGAGGTCGAGGGGCGTGAAGACGTCGGTGTTGGTCTGGAGCAGCGCCGGCAGTTGGTACGCCTCCGGCATCACGCCGACCACGGTGTACGGCGCCCCGTCGAGGTCGATGGCCCGGCCCACGATGCGCGGGTCGGAGCCGAACCGCCCGCGCCAGAGGGCCTCGCCGAGCAGCACGACGCGGGAACCGGTGGCGGCGTCGGCGGAGTCGAGGTTGCGGCCCACGAGGGGGCGCACGCCGGCGAACCCCGCGAAGCTGGGAAGCACGGCCGCCGAGTGCAGCACGCTGGCCTGGCCCCCTCGAGGTCGGTACACCACGTCGGTGGTGGTCCACGCCTCGAGGTCCTCGAACGAATGCGCGTCGGCCCGCCACCGAGTGAAGGTCTGCGGGTTGGCCAGCACGTACACCGAGACGCCGCTCGCGCCGCCGCTCTCGGGCTCCTGGTAGACCAGCGCCATGCGGTCGGCGCCGGGATAGGGCAGCGGGTGCAGCAGAAGCTGATTGACGACGCTGAACACGGCGGTGTTGGCGCCGATCCCGAGGGCGAGGGTGAGGATGCCGACGGCGGTCCACCCCGGCTGCCGCAGCAGCATGCGCACCCCGAAGCGGAGGTCCTGCACGAAGGCGTCCAGTATCCGCGTGCGGTTGCTCCGCCGCTCGCGCTTCGTGTCGATGGCCACGCACTCGGCGCGGGCCGCGGGGAGGTCGCCCAGCCGGTGGGCGGCGGCGGCGCGGGCCTCGGTCTCGGTCATGCCCCGCTTCACGTACTCGGCGACGCGCATGTCGACGTGGAAGTCCAGCTCGTCGTCCACGTCGGCCTCGGCGCGCGGGCCCCAGAAGCGCAGGTAGCGGCGCCACATCGCGGCCCGGCGCGCGCCGGGGGTGGGGCGGTCGGATGCGTCGGTCATGCGGACCTCGCCGCGTCAGGCGGTGGCGGGGGCGGGGGCGGGGGCGGTCTCGAGGATCTTGGCGACGGCGGCGGCGAAGCGGGTCCAGTAGTCGCGCGACGCCTGGAGCTGCTTGCGGCCGGCGGGCGTCAGCCGGTAGAACTTGGCTCGCCGGCCGAGGCCGGTGAGGCCCCACTCGGCGGCGACGAGGCCCTGGTCCTCGAGGCGGTGGAGCGCGGGGTAGAGCGAGCCCTCCTCGACCTGGAGGACGTCGTCGGTGCACTGCTCGATCCAGCGGGCGATGCCGTAGCCGTGGGCGGGTCCCCAGGAGAGGGTCTTGAGGACCATGAGGTCGAGGGTGCCGCGGAGGAAGTCGGTGGACATGGGCGGGGATCTCGATACATTGGGTTTCTAGGCATCATACCTAGTTTTTCTATGCATGGCAAGATCGCTGGCTGGTAGGACCGTAAGACGGTAGGACCGTAGGACGGCGAGCAGAGCGCGGGCGGAGGCCGGCCCCCGCGCGTGCGCTTCATCACCGTCCTACCGTCCTACCGTCCTGCCGTCTTTCTTGCGGTCATCCCGCCCTACGTGAATCACTCACGAACGGTGGCGGATTTCCTGACAGCAAGACACTGTACACGAACAGAGATTTTCCCCGATCGCCAGACGCCTCCCGCGACGCCGCTGAAGAGGACCAGCATGCTGACCGCCATTCGCCAACGATTCGAGGACCTCAAGTTCCGTCAGAAACTCATGCTTCTCCCCGTTCTGGCGGCCGCGGCCGCCGTTTTCGTTGTGGGGAGCATGGCCGTGCAGGGGATGCTCACCGAGCACTGGCTGTCGGCCATTCGCACGCAGCACCAGCCGGCGTTGGACGCCAGCCGTGCGATGGCCACCGTGGCGGACGAGGCGAAGCGGGAGCTGAACTCGGTTTTCGATGCCCCCGACTCGGTGCACCTGCCGGTGGCCGATTCGCTCCGGTCCGCGTTCACGCACCAGCTGGTGCTGGCCCGCGCGGCGCAGCCGGCCGACAGCGCGATGCTGGCCGACATCCAGCAGGCCTTCGATCGGTACTTCGTGCCGGCCCGGTCGCTGGCCGCGGCGCGCCTCAGGGGCGCGAAGCCGGTGGCCGGCAAGGCGGACAGCACGGTGGCCTGGCAGGCCACGGCGGCCGACGAGATGACGCGGCTGGACGGTCTCCTGTCCCAGCACAGCGCCGCCGAGCAGGCGGCGGTCACGAACGCCTTCGACACGGCGACGCGGTTCACGCAGTGGATGTGGATCGTGATGGTGCTGCTCGCCGTCGTGTCGCTGACGTTCATGTTCGCGATCTCGCGGTCCACGGTGGACGCGGTGACGCAGCCGCTGGAGCGGGCGGTGTTGGCCGCGGGCCGGATCGCGCGCGGGGAGATCGACGTCGAGCTGGAGCACGGCACCGAAGACGAGGTGGGCCGGCTGATCGAGGCGATGAGCTCGATGGTGGCCTACCTCAAGGCGATGGCCGACGCGGCCAAGTCGATGTCGGCGGGCGACGTCTCGACGGAGGTGCGCCCGCGCTCGCCGGGCGACGCGTTCGGCACGGCGTTCGCCGAGATGCGGAACTACCTGGACGAGATGTCGGCGGTCGCGGCGAGCATCGCCGAGGGGAATCTCACGGTGACGGTCACGCCGCGGTCGTCGAACGACCGGTTCGGGCAGTCGTTCGTGCGGATGACGTACCAGCTCTCGCAGATGATCGAGCAGGTGCGCGGCGACGCGTCGTCGCTGTCGCACGCGTCGCAGCAGGTGGCGGGGAGCACGGAGGAGCTGTCGTCGAGCACGACGCAGACGGCGGCCAACGTCACCGAGGCCACGGCGTCGCTGGGGACGGTGAATCAGAGCGTGACGGCCAACCTGGACCACAGCCGCGAGCTGGAGTCGGTGGCGACGAAGGGGGCGGCGGCCGCCCGCCAGAGCGCCGACGCGGTGACGAACGCGATGGAGCTGATGGAGCAGATCACGAAGCACACGAGCTTCATCCAGGAGATCGCGACGGAGACGAACCTGCTGGCGCTGAACGCAGCGATCGAGGCGGCGCGCGCCGGGGAGCACGGGCGCGGGTTCGGCGTGGTGGCCGAGGAGGTGCGCAAGCTGGCGCAGCGGAGCAGCGCGACGGCCAAGGAAGTGGACGAGCTCACGGTGAAGGGGCGGCAGGCGGGGGAGAAGTCGGTGGAGCTGCTCGACGAGCTGGTGACGTCGATCCAGCACACGGCGGTGCTGGCCAAGGGCGTGGTGGTGGCGAGCACGGAGCAGTCGCACTCGATCGCCGACATCGACAAGAGCATGGAGCAGGTGGACGACGCGACGCAGCGGAACGCGGCGGCGGCGGAGCAGCTCGCGGCGACGGCGGAGGAGCTGTCGGCGCAGGCGGTGTCGCTGCAGGAGGCGATCGGGGCGTTCCGGACGAAGGGTGCGCTCACGCCGTATCTCGACACCGGCGAGACGATCGGCGGCGAGCGCGTCGTGAAGTTCTAGACGCCGGGATTCTGCGCGCCCGGGATGTCACGGCGCGCGGGAGAGTCAAACGATCAGGACACGGACAACTGACGGAGAGAACGGACGACAGACGGAGAAATCAAAGGGGGGTGAAACAGCGCTGTTTCACCCCCAAAGTCTTATCCGTTACTTGTCCGTTCTCTCCGTCTGTTGTCCGCGTCCCGGTTGTTAAGACTTCGGACGGTCTGAGCTACATCCCGGCCACGACGCAGCCCGGACGAGAGCCCTATGGGGCCTGGCCGGGGTGCGGCCCCTCGGCGGCTGCCGGGAAGGTGGCGGGCGCCTGGCGCCAGACGTAGGCCGCGAGCCCCGAGCCGACCACGATCATCCCGGCGCACAGGAGCTGCCCCGCGCTGAATGGTCCGAGCACGAGGCCGAGCTGCGGATCGGGCTGGCGCGTGAACTCGATGAGGAAGCGGATCACGCCGTAGCCGACCAGGAACGCCACCGACAGCACGCCCGGGCGATACCAGCCGCGCTTCACGGAGCGCCGCTCCAGCCAGAACAGGATGATGGCCAGCAGCACGCCCTCGCCCAGCGCCTCGTAGAGCTGCGACGGGTGGCGGGGCAGGTGCAGCGGGTCGGTGGGGAAGATCATGGCCCAGGGCACGTGCGTGGGGCGGCCGTACAGCTCGGCGTTGAAGAAGTTGCCGAGCCGCCCGAAGAAGAGCCCCGGCGTCCCCGCCAGGGCGAGCGTGTCGGCGACCTGGAAGAAGGGGAGCTTGTGGTTGTGCGAGAAGATCGCGACGGCGGTCACCATGCCGATCACGGCGCCGTGGAACGAGAGACCGCCGTGCCAGATCTCGAAGAACTCGAGCGGCTGGTTCAGGAAGTGGCCGGGCTGATACACGACGGCGTACATGAGTCGGGCGCCGATCAGCATGCCGATCATGAGGTAGCCGATGAGCAGGCCGACGTCGTCGTGGGTGAGCTTGACGAGGCCGCGCTCGCCGCGGCGCTCGGCGATCCGCGCGCCCACGAGGTAGCCCACGAGATACATCACCCCGTACCAGCGCACCGGGTAGGGCCCGATGTGGAAGATGACGGGATGGATGAACGACGGATACGGAATGGTCATGCGGGCGCCGCGTGGAGTCGTGTGGTATGTACCACCGTTCGGCGCGAAAAGTTCGTTGGCCGGGCGTTCCGGGCTCTCGGCGCGCCCGGGATGTCACGGCGCGCCGGGAGAGACCAACGATCAGGACACGGACAATTGACGGAATTACCGGACAACAGAGGGATAAATCAAAGGGGGTGAAACAGCGCTGTTTCACCCCCAACGTCTCATCCGTGCGTGGTCCGTCCCCTCCGTTTTGTTGTCCGTGTCCCTGTCGTTAAGACCCCGGACGGTCCGAGCGACATCCCGGCCACGACGGAGCTCGCGCTACTCGTACAGATCGGTCGAGAAGTACTTGAGCCCGGAATCGGTCACCATGGTCACGATGTTCAAGGGCTTCCTGGACCGCCTGGCGATGCGCAGCGCCGCCGAGACGTTGGCGCCGCTCGTGAAGCCCCCCAGGATCGCCTCCCGCTTCGCCATCGCCCGCGCCGTCCGCATCGCCTCGGCATCGCCTATACTGATAAACTCATCGACCAGCGACGCGTCGTAGAGCTGCGGCACCTCCATGTAGCCCACCCCCTGCAGCTTGTGGCGCCCCGGCTTCCTGCGACGCCCCGAGAGGATGGACGCCGCCGTGGGCTCGACCACCACGCACTTCACCGTCGGATTCCTTCCCTTGAGATACCGCGACACCCCGCTGAACGTGCCCGACGAACCCACCATGCTCACGAAGACGTCCACCTTCCCCCGCGTCTGCTTCCAGATCTCGGGGCCCGTGCCCGTGAAGTGCGCCTTCACGCTGCTCGGGTTCTTGAACTGGTCGGCGCGGAACGCTTTCAGCTTGGCCGTCAGCTCGTTGGTCACGACCTCCACCTTCT
>JBJKPA010000102.1:0-14150 GCA_046706905.1 Gemmatimonadaceae bacterium | reverse complement strand
GACCGGGCCGGCGCCACGCGCCCGCCCGGTCGCGCTCGACGGCGACCGCTCGAGCGACCGCGGCCCGAAATGACGTGGGGGGAGCGGCCGGCCGGTTACGCGCCGTCCCGGCGTACCGGCTCGGCCGTGCGCTCCTCCCGTCGGACGCCGGCGAAGGGGGCCTCGCCGGAGCCCAGCGCCCTCGTGATGAACCGCTGACCCTCGCCGATCCGTTCGATTTCCACGGCGATGGTGTCCACCGCGGTCTCGAGGCGGTCCATCCGGTCCAGTCCCTCCCGCCATTCTTCGGCGCTGATCGCCGAGCCCGGATGCGCGCTCTGGCGGCGCCAGAGGCGCCGGGCGAGCAGCATCGCGAACGGGAAGAGCATCGCCATCGTGACCAGCCCGGTCGTCGCGGTGATCACGGCGACGCTGGGCGAGTCGAAGTAGCCGCCGTGCGCCGTGGACGCGATCCGCATCCTGGCCGGAATGCTCGCCAGCGCCTGGTCGTTCGCCGCGATGTCCTCCTGGAGCGTCAGGATGCGCTGGTCCACCGACTGGAGCTGTTGCTGGAGTCCCGCGCGGTCGGCGACCTGCGGATTCTGGAGCTGCCGCGCGAGGGCGTCGCGCTGGGCGCGCGCCACGAAGAGCTGGTTGTTCAGCAGCGAGGCCCGCTGCTCGAGCGCGCGGATCTCGGCGGGTGGCATCGGGATCGGCACCGTGATCTGCGTGCCGTTGGGGCCGGGCAGAACGATCTGCGCGGGGGTCGTGGGAGCCGCCGGCTGCTGCGGGGCGCGGGGGGTTGCCTGACTTTGCATGCCGGACACTACGGGGCGGGGGGGCCGCCGGGTTCCAGCGTGGGCGCCGGGCCCCGGACGCTCGGTCCGGGACCCGGGCCCGCCGCGTCAGTTCAACGTCTGGGTCATCATCATGCCGTGCATGAAGTGCGGCCTGCCGTCCTTCGCGTCGGGCACGAAGCAGATGAACAGATAGTTCCCGGGCGTGAACGTGGTGGACCAGTACATGGACTTCCCGGGTGACAGCATCGCCGCGCCGGCCACCGGAAGTCCCGGGGGCGGACCGTCGGGCTTCTGGATCCAGGCCAGGAGGTCCTTCGCCGTCTTGCCCGGGGCGAGCTTCACGGTCTCCATCTCGTGCGGCTGGGTGGCGCCGTTCGTGATCAGGAAGGTGTGGGGGCCCGTGGTGAGCGGCTTCGAGAACTTGAAGGCGTAGTCCACGAGCGTCACCGTGTCGGTGGCCGTCGGCGCCGCCGTGGCCGTCATGCTCGGCGTCACGGTGAACGGATGGAACATTCCCTTCATGAAGTGCGGCACGCCGCCGGGGATGTCCACGAAGCAGAGCAGGGCGTAGTGCCCCGCGGCGAGTTGGAGCGTGGCGTCGGAGGTGTCGCCCGGCGCCGGCGCGTTGGGGCCGCCGAGCAGCACCGCCCAGGCGGGGATCGGGCCGGGATGCTTCAGGGCGTCGATGAGGTCGGCCACCGTCTTGCCGCTATCGAGCTGGACCACGGTCGCGTGGTGCAGCGACGGGCCGTCGTTCACGAGGACGAACCGCACCCATCCCGCGGGAATCGAGTCGGGGGCGACGTACGCGAAGTCCTTCGCGTGGATCGTGACGACGGTGGGTGGGGCGGGAGACTGCGCGGCAGGCGACTTCGCCTGCTCCTGCTTGGCGCAGGCGGCGGCGAGCAATGCCGTGGCTACGCCAAACGTGATGCGGGCACGCATGGTGGACCTCGATCGAATTGTGGGGAAATGGGACGGCGGGCGAGCGCGCAACGATGCGCGTTCCGGGACGGCGTGTCAATGCCGCGACCGGGGATGGAACGGATGCGAGGGTCGGGGGTCCGAGTGACCATTGGCGCCGGTCGGGTGGTCAGCGTTTACGGTTCATCTCGGAGCATCGCCGCATGTCGAGTCGCGCGGGGCGGAGGGTTCGGAGTGGGTTCGTCATGCTGGCCGCGCTCGCGATGGCCCTGCCGGCCTCCGCCGCGGCGCAGACCGCCAGGCTGACACCCGACAGCGCGTCGGCGCCGTTCTTCTCCCGCCGCGATGCCTGGGTGGCGCTCGGGTTCGTGGGCGCGACCGTGGCCGCGCTGCCGCTGGATCAGATGGTCGCCCACAACCTGCAGCTCCCGCAGAACCAGAACGAGCCCGGGCTGGTGCGCGCGTCGGCGGTGTTCCGCGACCTGGCCGATCCGGGCACGCTCTACATCGGCGGCGGGATGTACACGGCGGGCATCCTCTTCCACAACGCGACGCTCGCCGACATGGGGCTCCACGCGAGCGAGGCGCTGGTGATCGCGTCGGTGGCGGGGTTCGTGCTCAAGGGGGCGGTGGGGCGTCCGCTGCCGCGTCAGGCGCACGCCGACGCCGACAGCTACAAGTTCGGCCGCGGCATCCGCGTGGACGGGAACTGGCAGGCCTTCCCGTCGGGCCACACGCTGGCCGCGTTCTCGATCGCGTCGGCGGTGACCGCGGAAGCGATGGACCGCTGGCCGTCGCACGGCCTGCTGGTGGGAGTGCTCACGTACAGCGCGGCGACCGCATCGGGGATCTCACGCCTCTACAACAATGCCCACTGGGTGAGCGACGTGATCTTCGGCGCCGGCATCGGGATTTTTTCCGGCATCAAGACGGTGCAGTACGAGCACGCGCACCCGGACAACTGGCTCAACCGGATGCTGCTGCACGGCTCGTTCGCGCCCACGGCGCACGGCGGGCTGGACGTGGGGATGCACTTCACGACGGCGGCCGGCACGGGCCGCTGAGGGCGGTTAGATCGTCGCCCGCCGCCGATCGTGGATGCCGTCGTACGCCGGCACGGGCTGGGGCGGCCGGACGCGGCGCGCGTGGCCGGCGGCGATCTCCAGCGCTTCGCGATTCTCGATCGTGATCCCGCGGTGGGCCACGCTGATGATCCCCTGGGTGGCGAGATCGCCCAGCGCGCGCGACACCGACTCGCGCGTGGAGCCCACCATCTGCCCGATGAGCTGATGGGTGGGCGGCTTGGGGACGTGCACGCCGTCGCCCTGGTCGGCGAGCTTGAGCAGGAGGTGGCACACGCGGCCCGGCACGTCGAGCAGGATCAGGCCGCCGATCTTGTCGTCGGCTTCCTGCAGCCGATTGCCGAGCGAACGCAGGAGGCCCAGCGCCAGCCCCGGCGCGGCGAGGACGATGCGGTAGAGGTCCTCGCGCCGCAGCTGCACCAGCCGCGAGTCCTCCATCGCAATCACCGTGGAGGCGGGCGAATCGCCGAACAGCGCCATCTCGCCGAAGAACTCCCCGGGCTCGCGGATCGAGAGGATCACCTCGCGTCCGTCCTCGGCGATGAGCATGGACTTCACCCGGCCGCTGACGATGGCGTAGAAGGTATCCAGCGTGTCGGAGCCCGACACGATGAGGGAGTTCTTGGGGTAGTCCCGGGCGTGCGCGACCCGCGACAGCTCCTCGAGGTCGTTCTCGCGAAGCTGGGCGAACAGCGGGATCGTGCGAAGGTGGCTGATGACGGTCAACGACATGACGCTTCTCCATCGGCCGGCGGGACGGGACCGCGGCGCGCCCTGTCGCGCCTGGGTCCATTCTGTGGACGCCGAAGGGCCGTCGGGGTAACGGGGCGGCCGCATCGGCCCATCGGCCCGTCTGGCATGGGAGATTACCTTTCACCTTCCATGCCGTTTCCGCCAGCCCGATGATCATCGGCCACCTGGGCATCGCCCTCGGCGCCCGCGCCGTGGATCGCGACGCGCCGCTTCCCTGGCTCGTGGCCGCCGCGGTGGCTCCCGACGTCCTGGACATCCTGCTCGCCTCCCGCGGCGTGTGCAACGCCATGGGCGAGTACACCCACACGCTCCCCGCGATCGCGGTCACCGCCGTCGTGCTCGGCGTGGCGGCCGGGTGGACGGACCGGCGCTGGCGCACGGGACTGATGGTCGCGGCCCTCGTCGTCTCGCACATCCTCGTGGACTACGTGACGGGGCTCAAGCCGCTCTGGATCGGCGGGCCGATCGTCGGGCTGAACCTCTATCGGTGGCCCTGGGTGGACTTCCTGATCGAGGCACCCCTCATTGCCGGCGGGTGGTGGGCCGCGCGCCGCTGGGGGAACGTGCCGCGGTGGGTCGGCTCACGCCTCATGCTCGTGGCGCTGCTCCTGGCGCAGGTGGGGGGCGACGCCACCAAGCACGGCGGCGACACCGATCAGGAGGGCCTCTGCGCCAAGGCGTTCCTCATCAAGGACCTCGAGCACATCTTCTAGGCGGTTGCTCGCGCCTTCCTGACAGGGCGTGCGCCGGGAAGTAGAATGCAGGAGCCCCCTGGTCCTCGAACCCTCGTCTTGCATGAAGCACCGCGTCGCCATCCTCGGCGCGCTCGTCCTGTCTGCGGGCGCCCTGGGCGCTCAGCGTCCCCGGCCCGTGTACACCCACGCCGACACGCTGCGCGGCACCAACGGCCCGGACCGCTCCTGGTGGGACGTGACGTTCTACGACCTGCACGTGCGGGTCGATCCCGCCGACAGCAGCATCAGCGGCCGCACCGGCATCACCTACCGCGTGGTGCGCCCCGACCGGGAGATGCAGATCGACCTGCAGGAGCCGATGCAGGTGGACAGCATGGTCCAGGACCGCCGCGCGCTGACCTACCGCCGCGACGGGAACGCCTTTTTCGTGCGGCTCGTTGCCCCGCAGCGCACCGGCGCCAGCAACACGGTGACCGTGTATTTCCACGGCAAGCCGATCGTGGCCCGGAATCCCCCGTGGGACGGCGGCTTCATCTGGAAGCACGACAGTCTGGGGCACCCCTGGGTGGCCACGGCCAACGAGGGGCTGGGCGCCAGCGCCTGGTGGCCCGACAAGGACTGGCTGGGCGACGAACCCGACAGCCAGCGCATCGCCGTCACCGTGCCGAACCCGATGGTGGACGTCTCCAACGGCCGGTTGCGCAGCGTGCGCCCCAACGGCGACGGCACCACGACCTGGGAGTGGTTCGTCGAGGAGCCGATCAACAACTACGACGTCGAGGTCAACGCCGGCGACTACACGCACTACGGCCTGATCTATCAGGGCGAGGACGGCCCGCTCACGATGGACTTCTGGCCGCTGGCGTACCACCTGGCGGCGGCCGAGCGGCAGTGGCAGCAGGCGGTGCCGATGATGAAGTGCTTCGAGCACTGGTTCGGACCGTACCCCTGGTACGAGGACGGCTACAAGCTGATCGAGGCCCCGCACCTCGGCATGGAGCACCAGAGCGGCATCGCCTACGGCAACCACTTCGAGAACGGCTACCTGGGGCGCGACCTGTCGCACACCGGGCTCGGCCTCGCCTGGGACTTCATCATCGTGCACGAGAGCGCCCACGAGTGGTGGGGGAACAACATCACGATGAAGGACCAGGCCGACATGTGGATCCACGAGAGCTTCGCCAACTACGCCGAGTCGCTGTACGAGGAGTGCCAGGACGGCAAGGCGGCGGGCGAGCGCTACGTGATCGGCACGCGGGCCAACATCCGCAACGACCGCCCGATCATCCCCGCCTACGGCGTGAACGCCGAGGGGTCGGGTGACATGTACTACAAGGGCGGCAACATGCTCAACATGATCCGCCAGATCGTGAACGACGACGCGAAGTGGCGCGACATCCTGCGGGGCCTCAACAAGACGTTCTGGCACCAGACGGTGACCAGCGCCGACATCGAGGACTACATCAGCCGCCGGGCCGGGGTCGACCTGAGCACGGTGTTCGCGCAGTATCTCACGACCACGAAGATCCCGGAATTCGACTACCGGATCGCCCACGACACGCTCTGGGCGCGGTGGACGAACGTCGTGCCGGGATTCGAGATGCCGGTCCGGCTCTGGTTCGGCCCCGGCCGGTCCACCTTCTTCCGGCCGGGCGAGAACTGGCGCCCGCTTGCGCTGACCGGCAGCTTCGCGTTGGACAATCCGTCCGACTTCCATGTGGACGAGAACTTCTACGTGACCGTCAACGATGTCGGGACCGGCGCAGGGGGGTCCCTCTGACGGCCGGATCGAACGATGGCCGATGGCTGGTACGCACGATTGCAGTTCGCCTCGCACCCGGTTGATCGGGGGGCATCCGATCAGCCACGAACAGAGTGACCAGGAGTCAATCCCTATGCCACGCATTCCCGCTGTGTTCCGCGCCGCGTTCGGCGGCTCAATCCTCGCCGCCGTCCTGCTCGTGGCGGTGTCGGCGTGCACTCAGAAGTCGTCCGGCGGCCAGCAGGCGGCGGCGATGGCGGCGGCCGATACCGGCCCCGTGTTCAACGTGGCGCTGCTCGACACCGCCGTGTCGCCGTGCACCGACCTGAACGCCTTCGTCAACGAGAAATGGGTCAAGGCGAACCCGATCCCGCCCGACAAGACGTCGTGGAACACCTTCGGCGAGCTGACGCAGAAGAGCCTCGACGAGCAGCACCAGATCGCGGAGCAGGCGGCGCTGGACGCCGACACGGCCCAGGCCGGCTCGGTGCGCCAGAAGATCGGCTGGCTGTACCGCTCCGGCATGGACACCGCCGCGATCGCGAAGGCCGGTTTCAGTCCCATCCAGCCGGTGCTCGCGTCGATCGACGCGATCCAGACGCCGGCCGAGGTCGCCGCGTGGCTCGACGCCGCCGCGGCCGCCGGGCGCGGCCAGGTGTTCGGGTTCAGCGCCCAGCCGGATTACCACGACGCCAAGATGCAGATCGGGTACGCCCGCCAGGGCGGACTCGGGCTCCCCACCCCCGACTACTACACGAAGGCCGAATACAAGCCCCTGCGTGACGCGTACGTGAAGCACATGGCCAAGCTGTTCGAGCTCACCGGCGTCGCCGCCGATCAGGCGGCCAAGCAGGCCGGCCAGGCCATGGCCCTCGAGACGGCGCTCGCCCATTACTCGCTCTCCCGCGTCGCGCTGCGCGATCCCAAGAACCAGTACCACTTCGTCAGCATCGCGCAGGCGAACCGGATCACGCCGCACTTCGACTGGGCCGCGTACTTCAAGGCGCAGGGCGTCGCGCCCGGCAAGGGCTTCTCCCTCTCGCAGCCGAAGTTCTTCGGCGGCATGGACAGCCTGCTCGCCCACGCACCCATCGGCGCCTGGAAGGCCTACCTCGCGTTCCACGCGATCGACGCCGCCGCGCCCTATCTCTCCCCGCCGTTCGTCAACGAGAACTTCGCGTTCCGCGATTCGACCCTGGAAGGGCAGCCGCAGCAGGCGCCGCGCTGGGAGCAGGTGCTCGGCGCCGTGAACCGCGGCATGGGCGAGGGCCTCGGCCAGCTCTACGTGGCCAGGTACTTCCCGCCCGAGGCCAAGCAGCGGGCCGAGACGCTGGTGACCAACATCCGCAACGCGCTCAAGGCCCGGATCGAGAACCTGAGCTGGATGAGCGAGACCACGAAGAAGCGGGCCATCGAGAAGTGGCAGAAGTTCCTGCCCAAGATCGGCTACCCCGAGCACTGGCGCGACTGGGCCGGGCTGACGATCAGCCCCGACCACTACTACGCGAACGTCGAGGCGGCCGCGAAGTTCAATCACGACTACAACGTCGCGAAGATCGGCCAGCCCACCAATCGCCTCGACTGGGGGATGACCCCCCAGACGGTGAACGCGTACTACAGCCCGTCGCAGAACACGATCAACTTCCCGGCCGCGATCCTGCAGCCGCCGTTCTTCTACGCCAAAGGCGACGACGCGATCAACTACGGCGCGATCGGCGCCGTGATCGGGCACGAGTCGAGCCACGGGTTCGACGACCACGGCAGCCAGTTCGACGGCGACGGCAACAACGCCAACTGGTGGACCCCGGCCGACCGCAAGAAGTTCGACGAGCGCACGGCCAAGCTGGCCAAGCAGTACGACGCGTACGTGCCGCTGGCCGACCATCCGGAGGCGCACGTGAACGGCGAGCTCACCATGGGCGAGAACATCGCCGACCTCGGCGGCCTGAACGTCGCCTACGACGCGCTGCAGACGGCGCTCAAGAACGATCCCAAGGAAGCGGCCGAGAAGATCGACGGCTACACCCAGGACCAGCGATTCTTCATGGCCTGGGCGCGGGTCTGGCGCGGCTCGACGCGTGAGGCGGCGGAGCTCGTGCGGCTGAACACCGATCCGCACTCGCCGGGCAAATTCCGCGCCGACGGCCCGCCGTCGGACATGCCCGCCTTCGCCAAGGCGTTCGGCTGCAAGGACGGCGATCCGATGGTGCGCTCGGGCGACGCCCGCGTGTCCATCTGGTAACCCCGCGAACCGGAGCCATTCATGCGATCCCCCCTCGCGCTGTTCCCGTCCGCCGTGCTGGCGTTCGCCGTGCTGGCCGCTTCGTGCAAGATCGCGGAGCTGCCGCCGGCGGGCGACGCCACGGCGCTCAAACCCCTCAAGGTCGTGGACCCGGCGTACATGGACACGACCGTCAAGGCGTGCCATGACTTCTTCGAGTTCGCCAACGGCACGTGGCTGAAGACCGACACGATCCCGGCGGCGTACTCGTCGTCGGGCGTGTTCAAGGACATGGCCGACCGCAACGAGCTGGTCGTGCGCTCGGTGCTCGAGGACGCCGAGTCGCAGCGCGCATCGCTGCCCGACACCAGCACGCAGAAAAAGCTCGGCACCTTCTACGCGACGTGCATGGACTCGACCGCCGCCGACTCGGCGGGGCTCGCGCCGCTGCGCGCCACCCTCGGCGCCATCGATTCGGTGGGTGACCGGTCGGCGCTCATCGCCGAGGTCGCCCGGCTGCAGATGGCCGGCGCCAACGTGCTGTTCAACTACTACCCGGCGGTGAACGTCCACGACGCCGCGCACTACATCGCCGATCTCGACCGCGGCGGGCTGGGGATGCCCGACCGCGACTACTACCTGAACACGGCGGCGTCGGCGGACTCGATGCGCCGGGCCTACGTCGCCCACGTGGCGACGATGTTCGCGCTGGCCGGCGAGGACTCGGCTGCCGCGGCGGCCGACGCGGGCCGCGTGATGGGCCTCGAGACCGATCTCGCGAAGGCCCAGCTCTCGCGCGTCGCGCGGCGCGACCCCAAGGCCAGCGACCACCAGATGACGCCGGCCCAGCTCCAGCAGCTCACGCCGAACGTCGTGTGGGCCTCGTACTTCCACGACGCCGGCATCTCGGCGCCGATGACGCGGGTGAACGTGGACGAGCCGGCCTTCATGAAGGCGGTGAACGCCCTCGTCGCATCGCGGCCGCTCGCGGACTGGCGCGCGTATCTCCGCTACCACGCGCTGTCCAGCGCCGCGTCGTGGCTCTCGTCGCCCTTCGTGAACGAGAACTTCGCGTTCAGCAAGCGATTCACCGGGGCCAAGGAGCTGCTCCCGCGGTGGAAACGCTGCCTGCGCGCCACCGACGGCGAGATGGGCGAGGCGCTGGGCCAGGCGTACGTCGCCAGGACCTTCCCGCCCGAGGCCAAGGCCAAGGCCACCCAGGTCATCCACGACATCCGCGCCGCGTTCCGCGAGCGGCTGATGCACAACACCTGGATGTCCGACTCCACGCGCGCCCACGCGCTGGACAAGCTCTCCAGGATGCACGAGAAGATCGGCTACCCCGACAAGTGGCGCGATTACTCCAGGCTCGAGGTGCGCGAGCAGCCGTTCGTGCTCAACGTGATGGCGGCCAACCGGTTCGAGTGGAACCGCGTGGCCAACCGGCCGGGGCAGCCGGTGGACACCACCGAGTGGGACATGAGCGTGCCCACCGTGAACGCGTACTACGATCCGACCAAGAACGAGATGGTCTTCCCGGCCGGCGCGCTCGTGCCGCAGACGTTCGATCCGAACGCCGACGACGGCGCCAACTACGGCTCGCTGGGCGGGAGCTGGGCGGGGCACGAGCAGACGCACGGCTTCGACGACGAGGGGCGCCACTACGACGCCCAGGGCAACCTGCACGACTGGTGGACCGCGGCCGACGAGAAGCGCTTCAACGTGCAGGCGGCCCTCATGGTCGCGCAGTACGACTCGTACATCCAGGTGGACACCTTCCACGTGAACGGCAAGCTCACGCTGGGCGAGAACATCGCCGACTACGGCGGCGCGCTCACCGGGTACGACGCGCTCGAGGCCGCGCTCAAGCGCGACGGCCGGCCGGGGCTGATCGACGGGTTCACGCCGGAGCAGCGCTACTTCATCTCGTGGGCGCAGAGCTTCCGGTCGCACTCCCGACCGGAGGAGCTGCGGAGCCGCGTCACCGTGGATCCCCACTCGCCGGAGCGCTGGCGCGTGAACGGGCCGTTGTCGGACATGGAGGCGTTCGCCAAGGCGTTCGGCTGCAAGCCGGGCGATGCGATGGTGCGGCCCCGGAACGAGGTGGCGCAGATATGGTGAACGGCTGAGCTGAAGACGAGACGGATTGGAGCTGCGATGAGACGGATTCGTTTCGCGTACACGCGGAGTTCATGGCTCGCGGCCGCGCTGTGCCTCACCGCGGCCGCCGGGCCGGCACCCAAGGTCGGCCCGCCGCGCGGCGCCGTGCTCGTCGTGGGCGGCGGGGCGGTGGGCACGCCCGTCTGGAAGAAGTTCATCCAGCTCGCCGGCGGGCCCGACGCGCTGATCATCGACGTGCCCACCGCCGGCGGCGACTCGAGCTATCCCGCCGATTGGCGCGGCGCGAACCCGCTCCGCGCGGCGGGGGCCCGCCACGTGCTCATCCGCCACACGATCGACCGCGCGGTCGCCAACTCCGACAGCTTCGTGGCGCCCATCGAGCGTGCCGGCGGCGTCTGGTTCGAGGGCGGGCGGCAGTGGCACCTCGTGGATGCCTACGCCGGCACGAAAACCGAGAAGGCGTTCCACGACGTGCTGGCCCGCGGCGGCATCGTGGCCGGCTCGTCGGCCGGCGCGTCCATCCTCGCCAGCTTCCTCGTCCGCGGCGCGCGGGCCGGCAACACGATCATCGTCGCGCCCGCCTACGAGCATGGCTTCGGCTTCCTGCGGGGCGTGGGCATCGATCAGCACGTCGTGGCGCGCGAGCGGCTTCCCGACCTCGCCGACTCCGTGATGCCGCGCTTTCCGCACCTGCTCGGCATGTCCGAGGACGAGGGCACCGCCTGGCTCGTGCAGGGCGACACGGCCACGATCATGGGGCGCAACAAGGCCTTCGTGTACGGCGGCAACGATCCCGACGATCCCGGCAAGCCCTTCCTCACGCTGCATCCCGGCGACCGGTACGACCTGGGCACGCGCCACGTGATCCATCGCGCGATCCAGGACTCGCCGCTCACCGAGGCGTTCGTGGATTCGCAGTTCGCCGGCATCGGCGGCGCGCAGGCGACCGTGCTCGTCGCGGAAAAGGGCGAGGTGTTCGTGGACCGGTCGTACCACGTGCCCCCGCAGCCGCGCTACATGCCCACGACCACGCTGCCGCAGTTCGCGCTGGGCGGCATCTCGCGCGGCTACCTCACCGCGGCCGCGCTCGTGCTCGCCGGCCAGGGGAGTCTCTCGCTCGACGACCCGCTCGCTCCGAACACCGACGTCACCGTGCACGCGTTCCTGTCCGGCAACCGCACGATCGCCGGCGGCGACTCGCTGCTCGCCGCGCTGATCGACGAGCGCTCCGGCGCCACCTTCCGCCGCTTCGTGACGCAGCAGCTGTTCACGCCCATCGGCGCGCACCGCACGGTGGCTGGAACGGACGGCGCCTTCCGGGGCGACGTGGACGAGCTCTACCGGTGGGAGCTGGGGCTCGAGCAGCACCCGGCCTTCACCCGCGGCACCCTGGGCTGGCAGGCCGACGAATTCCACGGCCTCACCCGGCTCGCCGAGTACGGCACCCCCGACGGGCATCGCGACGCCTTCGTCCGCTTCCCGTCGCGGCCGGCCGCGATCATCATCCTCACCGACGACGACCGCGTGGACGCGCGCGCGATCGCCGACCGGATCGCCCAGCGATTGTTCGCCGGGCGCTGACTTCACCCGGACCAACGCATGCGCCACCTGACCGTATCGCTTCCCCTCGCCCTCCTGCTGGCCGCGGGCACGGCCGCCGCGCAGACCAACGTGTCGCTCATGGCCGTGGATCACTACGCGCGGTCGCACGACTACGATCTCATTCACCAGAAGATCGAGGTCTCGGACTTCAACTGGGATTCGACGTCGTTCCGCGGCGTGGTCACCACCACCATCGTCGCGCGCCGTCCGGCGTTGGATTCGATCGTGCTCGACGAGGGCGCGCTGCTCCGCAACACGCGGGTCACGGGCAAGAGCGGGCGCGCGCTGCGCACCGCGCGGCACGGCGACACGCTGGTCGTCTTCCCGGAGCGGGCGGCCGGGTTCGGCGACACGGTGACGTTCACCGTGGCCTACGACGGCAAGGTCCGGAGCGGCCGCGGCCTCACGTACATCACGTCCGACGGCCTGGCCCACCGCCCGCGGCAGATCTGGAGCCAGGGCGAGGACATGGACAACCACTTCTGGTTCCCGACCTACGATTTCCCGAACGACAAGGAATCGTGGGAGATGGTCGCCACCGTGGACACGGGTGACGTCGCGGTGTCGAACGGCCGGCTCGTTTCCGATGTGCGGCACGGCGCCGTGCACACCATGACCTGGCGCGAGGACCGGCCCTCGGCCACGTACCTCATCTCGCTCATCGTGGGGCCGTTCGCCGAGATCCGCGACCACTGGAAGGGCGTGCCGGTGGACTACTTCGTCTACCATGCCGACAGCGCGCTGGCCTGGCGGCTGTTCCACCCCACGGTGGACATGATCGACACGTACTCGCGCCTCACCGGCGTGAAGTACCCGTGGGCCAAGTACTCGGAGACCACGGTGGCCGACTTCTTCGGCGGCATGGAGAACGTGAGCGCCACGACGCTCGTGGACTGGCTGCCCGACGCCAACGCGTATCAGGACCGGCCGTGGTACGAGTGGCTGCTCATCCCGCACGAGCTGGCCCACCAGTGGTTCGGCGACTACGTGACCACCGAGGACTGGGCCAACCTCTGGCTCAACGAGGGGTTCGCCGAGTTCATGCCGGGGCAGTACTGGGGCGAGAAGCTCGGCCCCCACGCGGCCGAGGACTACTACCTGGACGAGTACCACCAGTACGTGGCGACCGACGCGCGCCGGCCGATGGCCCTGGCGTCATATCAGTCCGATAATATCTACCCCAAGGGCGCCCTCGTCCTCCGGATGCTCGAGAACTACCTGGGCCCGACCCGCTTCTGGGCCTCGCTGCACACCTACCTCACCCGCCATGCGTTCGGCAACGGCACGTCCGACGACCTGCGCCAGGCCTTCCTCGACGCCACCGGCGAGAACCTCGACTGGTTCTGGAGCGAGTGGGTGTACGGGGCCGGCTATCCCAAGTTCATCGTCACCGCCGCCTACGACACCGCGGGCCGCACGCTCACCTTGCACGTCGCCCAGACGCAGCAGGACACGCTCAAGCCAGACGCCAACGGCGTGCTGTTCCAGGTGGACACCGCCTTCCGGATGCCGGTCACGATCCGCGTCGGCACCGCCGGCGGCGACGTCGTGCACCACACCTGGCTCGACGCGCGCAACCAGACGATCACGATCCCCGGCGTGAACTCACCGCCCACGATGGTCGTGTTCGACGACGGCGATCACATCGTGAAGGGGCTGACCTTCGATCAGCCCACGCCGTGGCTGGCCACGCAGCTCGCCCACGACCCGAACCTCTGGAACCGCGAGTGGGCTATCGGCCAGCTCGCCGGGCGCACCACCGATACCGCCGCCGCGGCCGCGCTGCGCGAGGCGGCGACCGGCGCCGACTACTTCCTCACGCGCGAGCAGGCGGTCTCGGCGCTCGCCGCCTTCCCGGCGGACGAGGCGATGCCGGCAGTGATCGCGGCCCTCCGCGACACCGCGTCGGCGGTGCGCGCCGCCGCCGTGGCCGCTCTGGGACAGCTGGGCGGCTCCGAGGCGGTGGCCCACATCAACGAGGCCTTCGCCCACGACCGCAGCTACGACGTCCGCGCCGCCGCGGTCACGGCGCTCGAGCAGGCCGACTCCGCCCACGCCGACGGCGTGATCGCGCGGGCGCTCATGACGCCCTCCTATCGCGAGGTGATCCGCCACGCCGCCCTCGGGGCGGTGGCCCGCCTCCAGGACACGGCGCGCACGCGCGACGTCAACGGGCTCATCGCGCTCGACCCCGAGCCGGCGCAGGTGCTG
>JBJKPA010000101.1:0-6073 GCA_046706905.1 Gemmatimonadaceae bacterium | reverse complement strand
GTCCCGCGCGTGCCGCTGTGGAACCCCTCGCGGGGCGCGTCGCCCATGTGATCGGCCCGGGCCACGTGCGCGTGCGCCTCGAGCCGCGCCACGCGCACCGGCTCGCCGCCCGTCCACTCGAAGACCTGGGCCTCGCGCGAGTCCACGACGCCCACGACCACCTTCGTGTCGTCGTGGATGAGCCGCAGGTAGGGCGCGGCGGCGATGCCCGTTCGCCACTCGACCCGCGTGCCGGGCGCGGAGTGGGTGTCTCCCCAGTGGAGGAAGCCTTCGGGCGTCACGAAGGCGGCCCAGCCCGCCGAGCCGTCGAGATCGTTGGCCAGGCGGCCCGCGGCCTCCTCCAAACGGGTGGCGGCCTCGTCGAACGCCTTGCGCTCGGCGTGCGGCGCCTCGGCCAGCGCCTTGCGCTGCGCCGTGATCGCGTCGGCCAGCGCGTGGCGCCAGGACCGCCGCGCGACGGCGTCCAACTCGGTGGCGTCCACGTAGGCGTTGAGGACGAAGCTGTCGCGCGCCGCGCGCTCGAGCCTGGCCAGCTGCGAATAGGTGAGCATACACGCCTCCGATCCGGCAGAACGTGGATCCCGCCGCGCGGCGGGATCGTGGGGGGAACTCCCTGGCGCACGTTAGGACCGGCCCGCGGAGCGCGGAGTCGGGGTCCCGCCCATCATCGGTCGGGATTTGCCTTGGAAACAGACGTCCTCGCCGCGCCCCTGGCGTGCGGGTCCCGAATGCCGCACGATTGATCGCCCTTCCTTCCCTACCAGGAGCCCCGCATGCGTGTATCCCCTCTCGTCCGCGCGAGCGGTCGTCCGATCGTCGCGTTCGTGCTCGCCGCGATGGCGTCGGTCGCGCCCCTTGCCGCGCAACAGGCGGCGTCCGACCGCCTGCAGCTGAACCAGTATCTCGATTGGCAGGAGGTGCAGGCCCCGCGCCTCTCGCCGGACGGTTCGCAGATCGTGTACGGCCGCCGCTGGGTGGACAAGATGCACGATCGCTGGCGCACCTCGCTCTGGATCATGAACGCCGACGGCACGCACGACCGGTTCCTGGCCGACGGCGGCGACGCCCAGTGGTCGCCCGACGGCACGCGCATCGCGTACGTCGCGCCGGGCAAGCCGTCCGGCGGGCAGATCTTCGTGAAGTGGGTGGATCTCGAGGGTCCGGGTTCACAGATCTCGAATCTCACCGAGGCGC
The DNA here is from genome assembly GCA_046706905.1 of Gemmatimonadaceae bacterium. Classification (GTDB taxonomy): domain Bacteria; phylum Gemmatimonadota; class Gemmatimonadetes; order Gemmatimonadales; family Gemmatimonadaceae; genus JAGWRI01. Next base: position 4,879 of record JBJKPA010000101.1, on the reverse strand, counting down.
CGTCGAACCTCGCGTGGGCGCCGGACGGCAAATCGCTGGCCTTCAACGTGAACGTGCCGGTGCCGCCCGATCCGGAGTTCCGCATTCCGATGCCGACGCCGCCCAAGGGCGCGAAGTGGGTGGAGCCGCCGAAGATCGTCACCCGGCTCAACTTCCGCCGCGACCGCATCGGCTACACGGACACCTACTACACGCAGATCTTCGTCATCTCCGCCGACGGCGGCGAGGCGCGCCAGGTCACGACCGGTGACTGGAACGCCTCCGCGCCGGCATTCTCCGGCGACGGGCAGTGGGTGGCGTTCACGTCGCTCCGCGTGCCCGACGCCGAGCACGCGTTCCGGCATTCCGAGATCTACGCCGCCAACGTGTCGACGGGCGCGGTGAAGGAGCTGACGCACGCGTCCGGCACGAACGGCGGCCCGGTGTATTCGCCGGACGGCAGGTACGTGGCGTACGTGCACGGCGACTCGGTGAACCACTCCGATTGGGCCGAGGCGAAGATCTGGGTGATGAACGCCGACGGCTCCGGCGCGCACGCGGTGTCGGCGAGCCTCGACCGCCCGGTGCTCAACCCGCAGTGGGCGCCCGACGGCCGCGGCGTGTACTTCAACGTCCAGAGCGAGGGTTCCGAGAACCTGTATTACGCGTCGCTCGCCGGCCAGGTGCGGCCGGTGACCACCGGCACGCACCTGCTGACGGTGACCGACATCAGCCAGAACGGCACGGCGGTCGGGATCCGCACCACGCCGATGCTGCCCAACGACGTCGTGACGTTCGCCCTGCCGGCGAGCGGGACGGTCTCGAGCTTCGCGCAGCGCACCAACGTCAACGCGTCCATCCTCGCCGGCAAGGAGCTGGGCACCACCGAGCAGATCTGGTACCCGTCCCTGGGCGGGCTGCGCATCCAGGGGTGGATCGTGAAGCCCCCCGACTTCGACCCGCACAAGAAGTACCCGTTGATCCTGCACATCCACGGCGGGCCGCAGGCGATGTTCAACGTCGCGTTCAACTTCGGGAACCAGGACGAGGCGGCGCACGGGTACGTGGTGCTGTACGTGAATCCGCGCGGCAGCACGGGCTACGGCGAGAAGTTCACCAACCTCATCGACAACGATTATCCCGACAAGGATTTCGACGACCTGATGGCGGGCGTGGACACCGTGGTCGGGCGCGGCTACATCGACACGAAGAACATGTTCGTGTACGGATGTTCGGGCGGCGGCGTGCTCACGGCCTGGACGGTGGGGCACACCGACCGGTTCGCCGCGGCGGTGGTGCAGTGCCCGGTGATCGACTGGATCAGCTTCGTGGGCGTGACCGACGGCGCGGGGTGGTACGAGAACTTCGCGAAGCCCTTCTGGGTGGATCCGAGCGAGTGGCTGCGCCGTTCGCCCATCACCTACGTCGGCAACGTGAAGACGCCGACGCTGCTGATGACGGGGGTACTCGATCTCCGCACGCCGATCCCGCAGACGGAGGAGTTCTACCGCGCGCTCGCGCTGCGCGGCGTGCCCACGGCGATGCTCCGCATGAACAACGAGTATCACGGCACGTCGAGCACGCCGTCGAACTACCTGCGCACGCAGCTCTACGTGCGCGGCTGGTTCGCGCGATGGAGCACGGAGGGCCGTGCCAAGGCGGCCGCCGAGTCGTCGTCGCAGCACTAGGCAGCCGCGCCGAGCGGGCATCAAGAAGGGAGGTCATGATCGGCAGATGATCGGGACAGCTGCCCGGACGAAACGGATACCACGAACCAGCGTTTGAATGAGGGGGCTTCGGCGCCGGGATCTCGACGCCGAAGCCCCCTTCTTCCAGGCGTCGTTTGCAGTACCAGTCTCATCCGGGCAGTTGTCCGGATCATCTGCAGTTCAAATTCTTGATGCCCGCCCGGCGCGCGATGCGTCGGCCGTTGCCTGACAGCGCGTAGCCCACCCCCCGATGCCCACCGGTCGCCGATCGCGGCACGTTGCAGGGGAAGCCGCGGGAGGGGCGATGACCGATCGCACGCCGATGCCCCAGCAGGATCCCAACGAGCCGGCGCGCACGCCGGGGCGGCGCCCCCGCGTATGGCCGCTCTGGCTGGCCGTCGTGGCGCTGCTCATCCTGCCCGAGCTGTTCTCGCCCACGTTCGGCCGGCACACGATCCGGTACAGCACCTTCCTGCAGAAGCTCGACTCGGGACTCGTCACGTCGGTCCAGGTGAGCGACAGCTACATCAGCGGCACGCTCGCCGCCCCCGGCGTGAACGGCGACACCGCCTTCTACACCAACCGCGTCGATCCCGCCATCGCCGACGAGCTGCGCGCGAAGCACATACCGTTCGCCGGCCAGCCGCCCGGCGACTGGACGACCGGCCTCCTCATCTGGCTGGTCCCGATGGCGCTGTTCCTCGGCGTCTGGTGGTTCCTGGCCCGGCGCACGCTCGGCCAGCCGTCGGGGCTGCTCGGCGTGGGCAAGAGCCGCGCCCGCGTGTACGTCGAGCAGAACACCAAGGTCACCTTCGACGACGTGGCCGGCGTGGACGAGGCGAAGGCCGAGCTGCAGGAAGTCGTCTCGTTCCTCAAGGACCCGGCGAGCTTCGGACGGCTGGGCGCGCGGCTGCCCAAGGGCGTGCTCCTCGTGGGCCCGCCGGGCACCGGCAAGACCCTCCTCGCGCGGGCGGTGGCCGGCGAGGCGGGCGTGCCCTTCTTCTCGATCAACGGCTCCGAGTTCGTCGAGCTGTTCGTGGGCGTCGGCGCGGCGCGTGTGCGCGACCTGTTCGCGCAGGCCCGGCAGCGGGCGCCGTGCATCATCTTCATCGACGAGATCGACGCGCTGGGCCGCGCGCGCGGCGCCAGCGTCATGACCGGCGCGAACGACGAGAAGGAGCAGACGCTCAACCAGCTGCTGGCCGAGCTGGACGGCTTCGACCCGAAGAGCGGCGTCGTGCTGCTCGCGGCGACGAACCGCCCGGAGATCCTCGACCCCGCGCTGCTGCGCGCCGGGCGGTTCGACCGCCAGATCCTCGTGGACCGCCCCGACCGCGCGGGGCGCGTGCAGATCCTCAAGGTCCACGTGCGCACGGTCCCGCTCGCGCCCGGGCTCGACCTGGACCAGGTCGCGGCGCTCACGCCGGGGTTCACCGGCGCCGACCTGGCGAATCTGGTGAACGAGGCAGCGCTCGTCGCCACGCGGCGCAACGGCGAATCGGTGACGCTCGAGGACTTCTCGACGGCGGTCGAGCGGATCGTGGCCGGCCTCGCCAAGCGCAGCCGCGTGCTCAGCCCGCGCGAGCGCGAGATCACCGCGTATCACGAGATGGGACACGCGCTGGTCGCCCTCGCCACGCCGGGCGCCGATCCCATCCAGAAGGTGTCGATCATCCCGCACGGGTTGGGCGCGCTGGGATTCACGCTGCAGCGGCCGGCGGAGGAGCGCTACATCGCCACGCAGGCCGAGCTGGAGGGAAAGCTCACCGTGATGCTCGGCGGGCGCGCCGCGGAGCTGACCGTGTTCGGCGAGCTCTCCACCGGCGCCGCCGACGACCTCACCCGCGCCACCGACCTCGCCCGCGAGATGGTCACCCGGTTCGGGATGGACGAGACGGTGGGCCACGTCGTGTACGGCCGGCCGCCCGGACTGCTGGTGGCCCGCCCGACGTACACGCCCGAAGAGCCGCCGCCGTACGGCGACGAGACGGCGCGCGAGATCGAGTCGGCCGTGCGGCGGCTGATTCAGGAGGCGCTCGGCCGCGCGCTGGCCGTGCTGGCCGCCAATCGCGCGCCGCTCGATGAGGGCGCGCACGAGCTCATGGAGCACGAGACCCTCACGCGCGACCAGCTCCCGGCGCTGGTGTCCGGAGCGCCGGCCCGCGCGACACCCGCGGAGGCCCTATGACGACGGTCGCCCCGGCGCTGCCCGACACGATGTCGAACGCCGAGATCGCGGCGCGGTTCGACGAGGTCGCCGACCTGCTCGAGGCGCAGAACGCGAGCGAGTATCGCGTGGGCGCATGGCGCAACGGCGCCACGACACTGCGCCACACTGCGCGCCCCGTGTCGGAGATCCTGGCCGACGAAGGACTGGACGGATTGGAGGCGCTTCCCGCGATCGGCTCCGCGCTCGCGCGCGCGATTCGCGAGCTGGTCGATTCGGGCACGCTCGGCACGCTGCGCCGGATGCGCGGCGAGAGCGAGCCGCTGGCGGTGCTCGCCTCGGTGCCGGGCGTCGGGCCGACGCTCGCCGAGCGGGTGCACGAGGAGTTGGGCGTGGACACGCTGGAGGGACTGGAAGCGGCGGCGCACGACGGCCGGCTGGCGACGGTGCCGGGATTCGGCGCCAAGCGCCTGGCCGGAATCCAGGACGCACTGGCCACGCGGCTCCGGCGCCGGCGCACACCCGTGACTCCCTCCCCCGACCCGTCTGTGGACGAGCTCCTCGACGTGGACCGCGAGTACCGGGAGAAGGCGAAGCGCGACGCGCTGCCGCTCATCGCGCCCAAGCGGTTCAACCCGGCGGGCGAGAAGTGGCTTCCCGTGCTGCACACGGCGCGGGGGGACCGTCATTACACGGCGCTCTACTCGAACACGGCGCGGGCGCACGAGCTGGGGCGCACGCACGACTGGCTGGTGCTCTACTACGACGGCCGCGACGGCGAGCGGCAGTGCACGGTCGTGACGGCGCCCAAGGGCCCGCTCCGCGGAAAGCGCGTGGTGCGCGGCCGCGAGCGGGAGTGCATCACGCATTACCACCTGGGCGGGTAGCCGCCGCCCTGGCGCGGGCCCGGTCCCCGAACCACACTCCGGCAGGCCGTCCCCGGGGTGAGCGGACGGCCTTCTTCTTCCGCCCCGAGGATCGTGACATGCCGTGCTTGACCCGCGCCGCGCGCGCCGCATCGGCC
>JBJKPA010000100.1:0-7065 GCA_046706905.1 Gemmatimonadaceae bacterium | reverse complement strand
GCCCGGACCGCGGCGCCCGCCGCGCCGCCCCGCGCGATCACCGACTCCCTGCTCCGCCGGCTCAGCCTGGCCGACGCCGTGGACATCGCGCTCCAGAACAACCCCGCAACGCGCGTCTCGTGGGCCCAGGCGCGCGCGTCGGCCGACCTCTACGGCGCCAGCCGCGGCACGCTCTATCCGAATCTGACGCTCACCGGCACGTTGACGCGCTCGCGCTCGATCGCCGTGCCCGGGCGCCTGGCCGGCGAGCGCACGCAGTACGGCCCGTCGCTCAACCTGTCGTATCTCCTGCTCGACTTCGGCGGCCGCGGCGGCGCGATCGAAGCGGCGCGCCAGGTGGCCATCGCCGCCGACCTCGCGCACAACACCGCGGTGCAGAACACCATCCTCCAGGTCGAGGGTTCGGTGTTCTCGTACCTCGCCACCCGCGCCCTGCGGGATGCGCAGCAGACGGCGCTGCAGGAGGCCACGGCCAATCTCGCGTCGGCCAACGATCGCCACGACGTCGGACTGGCCACGATCGCCGACGTGCTGCAGGCGCGCACCGCGCAGTCGCAGGCCCGGCTCAACCTGGAAACGCTCGAGGGGCAGCTCAGCGTGACCCGCGGCGCGCTCGCCGTGGCGATGGGCTTGCCCGCCAACACCACGCTCGACCTCCCCGACGAACCGGCCCCCGATTCGGCGCAGATCAACGCCGTCGGCGCGTCGGTGGACTCGTTGATCGACGTCGCCACGCGCAACCGTCCGGACCTGATGCAGGCGCGCGCCCAGGCGAAGCAGGCGGAGGCCCAGCTCGCGGAAGCCCGCTCGGCGCGGCTGCCGACGATCGCCTTCACGGCCACCGGCGGACACACGGCGTCCGATCTCAGCGGCTTCGCCGGCAGCAGCTACACGCTCAATCTCGGACTCTCGATCCCGCTGTTCACGGGGTTCGCCGACGTCTACAACGTGCGCGCGGCGGAGGCGCAGGTCGACGCCGCCAGGGCGCGGGTGGCCCAGAGCCGGCAGCAGATCGCGCTGCAAGTCTTCACCTCGTACTACGCCATGCGCACGGCCGGCCAGCAGGTGCGCACGTCGGCCGACCTCCTGGCCAGCGCCACCGAGTCGGAGCAGGTCGCGCGCGGCCGGTACGAGGAGGGCGTGGGCAGCATCATCGATCTGCTCGTCGCCGAGAGCGCGCTGGCCAGCGCCCGCGCGCAGGCCGTGCAGGCGCGGTGGCAGTGGAGCACCGCCCTCGCCCAGCTCGCGCACGACGTCGGCGTGCTCGGCATTCACGGGGAGTCGCTCGCCCCGCTCACCAATACCACTTCCGGTCCCGACCGATGATGTCACCGGCCGATCGTCATTCCCGTTTCCCCTGGCACCGCCTCGCGCTGCCGGCTCTCCTGCTCGCGGCCTGCGGCAAGGCCCCCGCGAAACCGTCGGCGGCGGTGCCCGTCCGCGTGGCCCCGGTTTCCCGCATCGCGGCGCCCTACACGGTGCGCTCCACCGGCGTCGTGGAGCCCCTGCAGACGGTGAGCGTCGAAGCGCAGGTCGGCGGCGTGCTCGACTCCGTGTTCTTCCACGAAGGCGACGAGGTACACGCCGGCCAGCTGCTGTTCCGCATCGATCCGCGCCCCTTCCAGGCCGCGCTGCGCCAGGCCGACGCCACGCTGGCCCGCGACGCGGCGCAGGCCCAGAGCGCCGAGCGCGACGCCGAGCGCTACCGCGCCCTCGTCGCCAAGGACTACGTCACCAAGTCGCAGGCCGATCAGGCCGAGGCCACGGCCAGCGCGCTGCGCGCCACGATGCAGGCCGACAGCGCGGCGATCGAGACGGCGCGGCTCAACCTCGCCTACTCGACCATCCGCGCCCCGATCGACGGCCGCACGGGCAGCCTGCTCGTGCGGCGCGGGAACCTGGTCAAGGCGAACGCCGATCCCCTCGTCGTGATCAATCAGATCCACCCGATCCTGGTCCGCTTCCCCGTCTCGCAGCAGGACTTCCTGGCGCTGCAGCGCGGCGTGGCCACCCGCCCGCTCCCCGTCCAGGTGGAGACCGCCGACAGCGTCACGCTCGCCGAGACCGGCACGCTGACCTTCCTCGACAACGCGGTGGACTCGCTCACCGGCACCGTCACCGCCAAGGCCCGGTTCGAGAACGTGGCGCGCTCGCTGTGGCCCGGTGAGTACGTCCGCGTCACGGTCGTCCTCGGCACGCAGCAGAACGCGATCGCCGTGCCCAACGCCGCCGTGCTCACCGGGCAGGACGGCCAGTACGTGTTCATCGTCGATCCGGCGCACACCGTGCGCGTGCGCCCGGTGCTCGTCAACCGGATCGTCGGCCCGATGACCGTGCTCGACAGCGGCCTGGTGAGCGGCGAGACCGTGGTGACCGACGGCCAGTCGCGCCTGACGCCGGGCGCCCGCGTCGACGTCATCTCCACCGGTGGGGCCGCGCCCCAGGCGGCCAAATGAGTTTCTCGGCGCTGTTCATCCGCCGGCCCGTCATGACCGTCCTCGTGATGGTCGGCATCGTCGTGTTCGGCATCGTCGCCTACCGGCAGCTCCCGGTGAGCGACCTGCCCACGGTGGACTACCCGACGATCACCGTCAGCGCCAGCCTCCCGGGCGCCAGCCCCGAGACGATGGCCGCCGCCGTCGCCACGCCGCTCGAGAAGCAGTTCTCGACGATCGCCGGCATCGACAACATGACGTCCACCAGCGGGCTCGGCTCGACGTCCATCACCATCCAGTTCTCGCTCGATCGCAACATCGACGCCGCCGCGCAGGACGTGCAGTCGGCGATCGGCAAGACCATGAGCCAGCTGCCACCGGGCATCATCCAGCCGTCGTACCAGAAGGTGAACCCGGCCGACCAGGCCATCATCTACTTCGCCCTCACGTCGAAGCTCCTGCCGTTCTCGACGCTCGACGAGTACGGCGAGACGGTGATGGCCCAGCGCATCTCGATGGTGAACGGCGTCGCGCAGGTGCAGGTCTTCGGGTCGCAGAAGTACGCCGTGCGCGTCCAACTCGATCCCAACGCGCTCGTCTACCGCAAGATCGGCATCGACGAGGTCGCCGCGGCGATCGCCGCGCAGAACGTGAACCTCCCCACCGGCACCCTCTGGGGCCGGACGCGCGCGTTCACCGTGCAGGCCAACGGCCAGCTGCAGGACGCCGCGTCGTTCCGCCGCCTCGTCGTCACCTACCGGAACGGCGCCCCCGTGCGTCTCGGCGATCTGGGCCGCGTGCTCGACGACGTCCAGAACAACAAGGCGCTCGGCTGGTACGACGGGCAGCGGTCCATCGTGCTCGCCATCCAGCGCCAGCCCGGCACCAACACCGTGGCCGTCGCCGACGCCGTGAAGGCGCTCATGAACCAGCTCCGGGCCACGATTCCGGGCGCGGTCGAGATCCACACGCTGTACGACCGGTCGCTGTCGATCCAGTCCTCGGTCCAGGAAGTGAAGCACACCCTGCTGATCACACTGGTGCTGGTCGTGCTCGTGATCTTCCTCTTCCTGCGCAATCCGTCCGCCACCGCGATCCCGAGCCTGGCCCTGCCCATCTCCGTCATCGGCACGTTCGCCGTGATGGACCTCCTGGGCTACAGCCTCGACAACCTGTCGCTCATGGCGCTCACGCTCGCCGTGGGCTTCGTGGTGGATGACGCGATCGTGATGCTCGAGAACATCGTGCGCCACATGGAGATGGGAAAGGACCCGATGACCGCCGCCTTCGACGGCGCCGCCGAAGTCGGGTTCACGATCCTCTCCATGACCCTGTCGCTCACCGCCGTCTTCATCCCGATCCTGTTCCTCGGCGGGATCATGGGGCGGCTGTTCCACGAGTTCGCCGTCACGATCGGCGTGGCCATTCTCGTGTCCGGCTTCGTGTCGCTCACGCTCACCCCGATGCTGAGCAGCCGGTTCCTGCGGTCCCACGCCGGCGAAACGCACGGCCGCTTCTACAACTGGACGGAGCGGGGCTGGCAGTGGGTCATCGGCAAGTACGAGAGCTCACTGCACTTCATGATGCAGCACCGCGGGGCGATGCTCGGCTTCGCCGGGCTGATCCTCCTCGGGACCGTCGGGCTGTTCGTCATCGTCCCCAAGGGGTTCATCCCCGACGAGGACACGGGGCAGATCCGCGTCACCACCGAGGCGGCGCAGGGCGCGTCGTTCGACGACATGCTGAGCCATCAGCAGGAGCTGATGGCGATCGTCCAGAAGGACACGAACATCAGCGGGTTCATGTCGGCGATCGGGTCCGGCGGCTTCACGCAGGCGCCCAACCAGGGACGCATGTTCATCAGCCTCAAGCCGCTGGGCAAGCGGCTGAGCGCCGACGCGTTCATGGCCGAGCTGCGCCCCAAGCTGGCCCGCGTGCCCGGCATGGTCGTCTACATGTCCAACCCGCCGGCCATCCAGATCGGCGGACGCGTGGCCAAGGGCCAGTACCAGTTCACGCTCCAGGGGTCCGACATCCAGACGCTGTACGCCGCGTCGGAGCAGCTCCTCGACTCGGTCCGCAGGCTGCCGCAGCTCATCGACGTGTCGAGCGACCTCCAGCTCGGCAACCCGCAGGCGAGCATCACGATCGACCGCGAGCGCGCCGCCTCGCTCGGCGTCACCGCCGAGCAGGTCGAGACGGCCCTCTACGACGCCTACGGCTCGCGCCAGGTCTCCACCATCTACACGCCCAACAACGAATACTGGGTCGAGATGGAGATGCTGCCCAAGTACCAGCGCGACCTCGCGGCGCTTTCCCTGCTCTACATCCGGTCGAACACCGGCTCGCTGGTGCCGCTCAGCGCGGTGTCCACGGTATCGAACACCACGGGCCCGCTCACCGTGAACCACTCGGGGCAGCTCCCGTCGGTCACGGTGTCGTTCGACCTCGCGCCGGGCGTCGCGCTCGGCGACGCCACCACCGCGGTGCAGCGCGTCGCCCGGCGCGTCGTGCCCGCCGACATCAGCACCAGCTTCTCCGGCGCCGCCCAGGCGTTCCAGGCCGCCCAGTCCGGGCTCCTCTGGCTCCTCGTGCTCGCGATCTTCGTGATCTACTCGGTGCTCGGCATCCTGTACGAGAGCTTCATCCATCCGCTCACGATCCTCTCCGGTCTTCCGTTCGCCGCCTTCGGCGCGTTGCTCACGCTGCTCATCTTCCACGTCGATCTGAGCATCTACGCGTTCGTGGGCATCATTCTGCTCGTCGGCCTCGTGAAGAAGAACGCGATCATGATGATCGACTTCGCGATCGACGCCGAACGCAACGAGCATCTTCCGGCCCGCGACGCGATCATCAAAGCCTGCCTGATCCGGTTCCGACCGATCATGATGACCACGTTGGCGGCGCTGCTGGGCACGCTCCCCATCGCGCTGTCGGTGGGCTCGGGCGCCGAGGCGCGCCGCCCGCTGGGCATCGCGGTCGTCGGCGGCCTCTTCTTCTCGCAGTTCATCACGCTCTACATCACGCCGGTCGTCTACACGTACCTCGACAAGGCGAGCCAGCGCACCGAGCGGATCTTCGGGCGCCGCGGGGCCGTGGCCCACCCGGAGCCCGTCGCCGCCGACTGACGCGCGGCCGGCCCGCCCGGCGGGCGTCAAGAACGACTCGAACAGCAGATGATCCGGATGGATCGGATCAGACGAATTTGAAAATGGGGGGTTCAGGGAGAGACTCGGCGCGCATGGCGGGCCGGGTCTTCCACTGAAGCCCCCTTTTCGTTTCCGTTTCCTGTCCGTTCGGTCCGTTTGTTGTCCGCGTCCGATTCATGGGTCTCACCATCCGGAAACGGAGCGCCGGGCGCCCCGGCCTCCCCCTGCGACCCCCACGTCATGCCGTTGCCGTACCCGTCCCGTCCGGCGGTCGTCCGGATCGTCCGCCGTTCATCCCCTCCGTTCTTGACGCCGTCCCCGCCCCGCCCCCCTTGTATATCGCTATATGCCCCGTTAGTTATATAGACGTCGCCGCGGGGGCAGGTCCGACGCCTCGCTCCGGATGCGGCTCATCCAACAGCGAGAGATACCCATGACCCCGACGCCGAAAACCTCCGCCACGACCGAGCACGCGCTCGGCGTCGCGCGCTGCCCCTTCTGTGGAACCCTCACCACCGCCGACCTGAGCGCCGACACGCTCGCCTGCTCCGGCTGCGGCAAGCCGATCCTCACCGACCGGCCCATGCCCGTCACCGGCGAGGACTTCGGGCACATCATCTCCCAGAGCAAGCTGCCCGTGCTCGTGGACTTCTACGCCGACTGGTGCGCCCCCTGCCGCATGATGGCGCCCGTGCTCGACGAGCTGGCCCGCACCCGCAAGGGCCGCCTCCAGATCCTCAAGCTCGACACCGACCGGTACCCCGAGATCGCCGGCGGCCTCGGCATCCGCGGCATCCCGACCCTCATCCTGTTCAAGGACGGCGACGAAGCGAATCGCCAGGTCGGCATGGCCCCGCGCCAGATGCTCGAGGAGATGATCGACAACATCTGACCCGCCGCGGTCCACCGCACGCCGCGACCGGCGGGGCACCGCTCCCCGCCGGCCCCGGCCGTGCCGTGCCCGGACCCCGGCTCTCCGCACATACAGGAATACTGATCCCCTCGATGAACCGCCTTCTCGCCGCCGGCCTCGCCCTGCTCGCCGCCCTGCCCGCCCTCCCCGCGCGGGCCCAGGGCCCGATCACCCTCGCCGGTGCCCTCCGGCGCGCCGATTCGCTCGCCTACGCCAATCGGCTCGCCGGCGCCTCCGCCCGGAGCAGCCACGCCGCCGCGCTCGCCCCCCTCAAGGGCATCCTGCCCTCGGTGCAGCTCGACGCCGGCTACCTGCAGACCACCGACCCGATCGGCGCCTTCGGCACCATCCTCCGCCAGCGCTCGGCCACCCCCGCGTCGTTCGATCCCCACGCGCTCGACTACCCCGCGGCGACGCGCGACTACTCCGGCGACGTCACCGTGTCGGCGCCGCTGATCAACGCCGACGCCTGGGTCGGACGCCGCGCCGCGCTCACCGCCGCCCGGTCCGCCGACGCCAACGCCGACTGGACCCGCGAGACCACCCGCGCCGACGTCGTGCGCGGGTG
>JBJKPA010000099.1:0-5135 GCA_046706905.1 Gemmatimonadaceae bacterium | reverse complement strand
GCGCGGCGCCCCCGGCGCCGACCGCGAGGGCCAGCGCCGTGAGCGCGAGGCGCCGCGCGGCGTTCTTGGACGTGGATCGGGTACGGACCCGCCGCCGGGTTGCAGGGCCTGAAGCCGGGCCTGCGCCGCGGCCCGGGGGCCGTCCGAGCGCGCGGCGAGCGACAGGTACGTCTTGTACTCGGCGGCCGCGGCCGGGCCGTTCCCCGGTTTGTCGAGCACGTGGGCGAGCAGGAAGTGCGGCGCCGCGTACACGTCGTCGAGCTTGATCGCCGCGCGGAGATGTGCTTCGGCGTCGGCCGGGCGCCCGGCGTTGATGAGGAGGAATCCGTAGGTGTTCTGGAGGAACGGATCGTCGGGGCGGAGCTGGACGGCCAGGTCCATCTCGCTCAGCGCCGTGGCGGTGTCGTGGGCCTGCATGGCGAGGCCCGCCAGGTACACGTGGGCCGGCGAATACGAGAGGTCCTCCTGCAGCGCCTGGCCGAGCGCGGCGCGCGCCGAGTCCACGCGGCCGAGGTGGAGGTCCACGACGGCGATCCGCTGGTCGAGCAGCGCCTTGGACTGGTAGACGTAGACGAGATCCTTGTTGTCGCGCTTCTGCATCTCCTTCGCGGCCGTTTCCAGCTCGACCAGCGCGCTGTCGAACTGGGCGGTCTCGAAGAACACGGTGGCGCGGTCGATGCGCATCGGTGCCTTGACGTCGGCGGACTTGATGGCTTCGGCGTACAGGCTCAGCGCCAGCGGCAGGTTGCCTTCGGCCTGGGCGCGGTAGGCCCGCAGCGAGGCGGGGGCGTCGCGCAGATACTCGTCGAGCTGAAAGCGGATGTCGCCGGCCGAGGTGCCGCTCTGGGTCTCGAGCTCGCTCGAGAGCTCATCGAGCACGGCGTCCCAGATGTCGTGCTCCAGGCGCTCGGGGACGAAGGGATCGAGGGTCAGCGCGTGATAGTAGAGGGAGTCGATCTGCATGACGTCCTTGGCGCGGACGGTGCTTTCGTCGCCTTCCCAGTACCTGACCAGGCGGCGCGGGTCTTCGAGGAGGCGGGCGACGCGCTCGCCGTAGAAGGCCGGCGCGGCTCCGGGGTTGAGGCGCCTGGACCAGTAGAAGTCGGCCACCGCGGTCTCGGGTTCGTGTTCCACGGCCTGGAGCCCGCTGAAGTAGTAGGCGTTGGCGTCGTTGGTGTCGGCGCCGGCGGGGAGCTGCGGGCGGGACGGCGCCTTCTGGGCACGGGCGGCGGGCACCGCGAGGGCGAGGCAGAGCGCCCCGACGGCGAGGATCGAGGGGAGCTTCAAGGGACCTCCGGCGTGTCTGGTGTGTCCCCGAGGGCGCGGGGGCGGACGGGATCCATGAACGAAGTCGGATGCATACCGAAAATAGGATGCCCATTGACCGGCGAGCCCAAAGTGGCGCGCGCGGCCGATTCCGGCAAGACTCCGGGGGTCGCAAAAATGCGATTGCCGGGCAGCGAACCGCGCCACGGCGGGGTTCCCGTGCCGCGCCGACCATTTCCGTGTCACGGAACGGTGTCGAGCCGGACGATCGGCGGTCCGTGCACCCAGTCGTTCTCTCCGATGATGAAGTCGCCGATGGGGAATCCGCCCTCGTGCGTGTACACGAGGCCGAGGCCGCGGGCGTCCGCCGGGACGAGGAAGCGGCGGGGGGTATCCAGCGACTCGCCGGGCTGGAGCAGCGTGTCGAAGGGAATGGCGGCGGGGTCGGGGAGGGGATCGAAGCGGTGTCCGGCGGCGTCCACCAGATAGACGACCGTCCCTTTCTCGCCCTGTGGCGCCCGTTTTGCGCGGCTGGAGACGCGCAGGGTGACGGTGAGCGTGTCGGGGAATGTCCGGACGGCGCGCGTGACCGCGATGCACCAGTCGTCGAAGCACTGGGTATCGCCGACGCGGTAGGTCGATCGGGGCGTGGCGACGGAGACCGCGAGGACGATCGCCATGTAGGCAGCGGCGGCGATGCCGAGCGTTCGGAGGCGGCGGAGGGCGCGTGCGCGGTTTCCGCGGACGGCGGCGGCCGCGGCGACGGCGAGGGTGACGACCGCGGCGAGGACGCAGAGCAGGAAGAGCGGTTCGAAGATGGACATGAGTGGCATGGGGGGCTCGGCGGGCGATGGAGGCGGCGGGGCATGGAGGCAGCCGGCCACGGAGGCGGCTGGCCGCCGAGTACTTTACACTGCAAAGTCAGATGCGCAAGGGGTGAGGGATCGAGCGGGTTGGTGTGGGGCGCCCGGGACTGGGGTCTTCTTCGGACCTCAAGCCTCGGCGGGGCGACCGCGTACGCTACGCAGCGGAGCTTCGCAGCATATCGCGCGAACGGCGGCGAGTTCCCATATTGCTAATATGAAGCCGGGCGGGCGGTTGCCTTGCCGGGCGGAAGTGTAGGCCGCACAATATGCGGCGACGGGCTGCAGTGAATCATGCGGCTTCGCAGCATATCATGACTTCATAATGCCGTGGTAGCATGACCACGAACACCGAGATACCCGATGACTAGGCAATGGGTTGGTACGGGGATCTTCGCCATTTCCGTGATCGCGGCGCCATTCCTGGCCAATGTTCTTTGGAGCCAGGGGCGCTCACGCCCTTTGGGCTACGCCGCTGGTTTCGCGCTCATCCTGCTTGGCCTCCTCGCGGCGAGGCTTCTTGGCGGGTTCCCGAATGCGCTTAGGTAGTTCTCGCAGCGGCAATGCTAACAAGGCGCTGCTGCCGCCGGCGGGGGCTAAGGTAGCGGCTGGCGCCCTGCGGGCGCCTGCCGCCATTATTAGTGATCGCTGCGGCAGATCGCCGCGACGTTAGACCGGCGACCAGCTCACAGGAGAGTGTGACTGTGACAGGATCCCGATGGAAGCGACTCTTGCAAGCATGGCTCATCGCCTTGGGCGTCGTCGCGCTCCTGGCGTGGCCCCTGCACCTTGGCCGCAATCGGTTGATAGAGAGTGCCGCCGTCGCGTTCGTGGTGGGAACCGTGGTTGGCTTGTACGAGCGCGCGCCTGACGGGGCTGGATCGGAGAAGCCGACGGTCTAACGAGGCGCTGATGCCGCCGGCCAGAAGGGGGGCGGCTGGCCCGCTGCGCTCGCGTGCCGCAACTATGAGTGAACGCCGCGGCAGATCGCCGCGACGTTCGGCGGACTGCTTGGGAGTCATGCAAAAGGAGAGTGTTGTCATGATATCAGCCCATGTGACCAAGCCGTCGATCGCTCTCAAGGCGGCCGTACGCCTCAATGTCGCCCTCCTGCTCGTCCTCGGCGCGATTCCGGTGCTGGCGCCCGGTGCTCTGCTGAGAGGCTTCGGCATCGCGAACGCCTCGTTCGCCGTCATGGGCCTGGTGCGGGTGTATGCCGTCTTCGCGCTGCTGCTGGCCATTCTCCTGTGGGGTGCACAGGAGTGGCTCCAGTCGCCGTCCGGGCGATTCACCGCCGGCGCCCTGGCCGCCGCGTATGGGCTCGGTGCGCTGCTGCTGTTCACCCAGCAATGGGCGTTGTGGGATGGCCGGAGCGGCGTGGCCTTGATCGTGGGATGCGCGATGCTCGCGCTATCATACGGCGTGGCACTCGGCACATCGCGGACCGCCAGCGCCCCGGTCGCCTGACGAACTGCTGCTGCCGCCGACGGCAAACGAAGCGGCTCGCTCGCTGTGCCTGCATTCCGCGACTGTCATAGGCCGCCGCGGCGAACGATCGTCGTTGCCACGTCCACGGCCGATACCACGAAGTTCGGAACGGCAACCGTCGTCGTCAGCAAGTGAGCGGCGGCGCATTCGCGTACGCCGTGGGATCGCCGCTCGATCAAGCCGGGACGTATGACAGCCGGATCACGTCGTCAGCGATCAGATCGCTGGACACCAGGTGGAGCGGCGGCCGGGGGCCGGCGAAGAACGGGTCGCCGCCACCGAGCACCACGGGGCGCACGTAGAGTCGATTCTCGTCGATGTGGCCGGCCCCGGCCAGGCTGTGCGCCAGGACCGGCCCGCCGACGTCGATCTCGCCTGCCAGCTTGGCTTTCAGACCGCGTATCGCGGGCTCGAAGTCGTCCGCGACCAGCGTGGCGTTGGGGCCCACGGAATTCAGGGAACGCGACACGACCCACTTCGGCCGGCTCCGCCAGGCCGCGGCGAATTCGTGATCGGCCGAATCCCAATCGGGTTGATCCACGTCCCAGTAGCGCATGATCTCGTACAACCGGCGACCGTAGATGACGCCCGTCAGGCCGCGCATCTGCTCGAGGAAGTGGCGGCCGACCGCGGGCGAAGGCGGCCCGAGCTTCATGTGGTCCACGTAGCCGTCCAGGGACTGCATCATGCCGAACACGAGTCTGGCCATGCCGGTCACCTCATGCCGATCACGTGCGCCACGAACTGATCCACGGCGATCTCGGTGCCCTGGTAGAAGCCGCTCTCCATGTTCTTCTTGAGATCCCCTTCGTCCCGGTGCAGCGCCGTGAAGACGTAACGGGTGCCCGACCCCTCCGCCTGCATCGTGACGATGGCGGTGATCGGAATGTCGTCGAAGACCGCCGGCCGATAGCCGGGGAACAACATGGAGGTCCAGACGAGCCGCTGCATGGGAACGGCTTCCAGGAAGCAGCCGAGGTTGGGAACCTCCGGCCCGTCGTTCACGGCGATGTCGATGCTGAAGATGCCGCCCGGCCGCACGTCCATCTCGGTCCGCACCACACGCCCCCACACCTTGGGCATGTACCACTCCTTGAGATGCTCCGGCTTCGTCAACGCCTCCCAGACGAGCCGCGGGGGCGCGTCGATGAACCGTTCGATGGCGAAATCGAGCTTGGGATCGAACGCGAATGTCTTTCTCATGACTTGGCTTCCTTCTGCTTGAGTTGTGTGACGTACTGGTCGAACCGGTCCAGTCGCGCTTCCCATTCCCGGCGACGGGCAGTGAGCCAGTCCTCAACGACCCGGAACCGCTCGGGAGCGAGCTCATAAGTCCGCACGCGCCCGCGCTTCTTCGATTTCACCAACCGGCTGTCTTCGAGCACCGAGAGGTGCTGCACGAACGACGGGAGCTGCATGTCGAACGGCGCCGCCAACTCGCTGACGGTGGCCGGTCCGACCGACAGCCGCTCCAGAACCTGCCGCCGCGTCGGGTTCGCCAGGGCGTGAAAGACGTCG
>JBJKPA010000098.1:0-4875 GCA_046706905.1 Gemmatimonadaceae bacterium | reverse complement strand
CGCTGGCAGCGCCTCGTCGGCGCGAGCATCGGCACGCTCATCGGCGCCACGGCGTTCACGGTCTGGAACCAGTCGGTGGTGAACGAGAAGGTCTACACGGTCTCGCTGGCCGGCATCGCGATCATCTCCTGGCTCATGTTCCGCTGGTGCGACGACCCCGACGGGAAGAAGAGCGACCGCATCATTCTGCTGGTCGCCTATCTGCTCGGACTGGGCTACGCCAACCACATGGCCGGAATGCTCGCCGCGCCCGCGGTAGGCATCGCGATCATCGCCCGCCGCCCCCGCTTCCTCCTGCGCTGGAAGCTCATCCTCGGCTCGCTCCTCCTGCTCGGCTTCGGACTCACCCCCTTCGCCACGCAGCCCATCCGCGCGGCGTTCCACCCGGCGATGAACGAGGGCGCGCCCACGGCGTGCACGAACGGCCTGCACTGGAGCTGCACGTTCAGCAAGGGTACCTGGGACGCGTTCACCTACAACTTCAATCGGACGCAGTACGCCAAGCCCGCGCTGGACAATCGCCAGGCGCCCTTCATCCAGGGGCAGGTCGGGATGTGGTGGTTGTACTTCAAGTGGCAGTGGATGCGCGACGCGCTGGGGCACCACGCCGGCATGCAGAGCCTGCTCGCCGCGGTCTTCCTCATGCTCGGGCTGTTCGGCGCGTGGGTGCACTGGAAACGAGAGCGATCGAGCTGGTGGTACTTCGCCGGGCTCATGTTCACGGTCTCGCTCTGCCTGGTGTTCTACCTGAACTTCAAATACGGGTTCTCGCAGGACCCGCAGCTCGGGAACAGCGTGGCGCGCGAGGTGCGCGACCGCGACTACTTCTTCATCTGGTGCTTCTCCCCGTGGGGCGTGTGGGCGGCGCTGGGGCTGATGTACGTCTGGGAATCGCTCGCCACACTCGCACGCACCGAGCAGCGGAAGATCGCCGGCGCGCTGGTCGCCGTGCCGAGCCGGGCGGGGTGGGCGCTGGGCGCACCGGTGCTGCTGCTCGCCGTCGTGCCGCTGGTCGCCAACTGGCACTGGGCGTCGCGCGCCGGCCAGACCGACACGCGCGACTTCGCGATCGACCTGCTCAACTCGGTGGAACCCTATGGCGTGCTCGTCGTGGGCGGCGACGACGACACCTTCCCGCTCTGGTACGCGCAGGACGTGCTCGGTGTGCGCAAGGACGTCGTGGTGGCCGAAACGTCGCTGCTGGGCACCGACTGGTACGTCAACCAGCTCATCAACCGGCCGGTGTACCGGTACGACAAGGCCAAGGGGCCGGCGATCTACCGCGACCGCGACTGGCCCGTGCCGCCGCGCGGGCCGCTCAACATGACCGTCGCCGACGCGGACAAGGTGCCGTACTACATGGCCGTGGCCGAACCCACGCCGCTCGCGCTCGGGCCCGTGCACGTGACGCTCGATCCCAAGCGGCTGCCGCAGGATGGGGCCGGTACGGGATACCTGGACCGCCCGGACTTCCTGGTGATGCGAATGATCGCCGATTCGTTCAATCTTCGGCCGATCTACATCAGCCGCACCGCGCAGCCCACCGTGCACACGCTGGGGCTGGACGACGACGTGCTCACGCAGGGACTGGCGTCCAAGGTGATCGTCCCGTCGGCCAACATGGGATCGGGGATCGTGCGCGTGAAGAACGACGGATGGTTCGACGTGGACACCACGCGCAAGCTGTGGGACGACACCTACCTCGCGCCCAAGTCGCTGGCCAGACGCCAGGGGTGGGTGGATCAGGCGTCCATCGGCGTTCCGATCCTGTACGTGGCGACGGGACTGGAGCTGGCACAGCTCGAGCAGGCGCTGGGCGATTCGACGAACGCCAGACGAACCGTCGCCGACGCGGCGGCGATCGTGAAATCGCTCGACATGGAACCGCTCTTCCCCTCGCTCGCTCCTGTCGCGGGCGCGGGTTCTCCGCTACGTTGACGCGCTGGGAATTCCGACCGGTTCCCAGCCGGACGACCGCCGCGGAGGACCGTGCCCGTGAAGGTGGGGCTGTTCATACCCTGTTACGTCGATGCCTTCTTTCCGGAGGTCGGCATCGCCACGCTCGAGCTGCTCGAGCGCGTCGGCTGCACGGTGGAGTACCCGCTCGAACAGACCTGCTGCGGGCAGCCGATGGCCAACAGCGGTGCGCAACGCGATGCGGCGGCCACCGAGGCGCATTTCGTCGGCTGCTTCCGGGACTTCGAGACGGTCGTCGGTCCGTCGGCGAGCTGCGTGCACCACGTCCGGCACCACCTCGACGCCGTCGAGCAGACGCCCGAGACGAAGCGGGTCCGCTCCGGCACCCGTGAGCTGGTCGAGTTCCTGCACGACGACCTGAAGGTCGGCGCCTTTCCCTGGGCGTCGTTTCCGCACCGGGTGGGGCTGCACGACAGCTGCAGCGCGGTGCGCGGGCTCGGGCACACGCGGCCGTCGGAGCTGGTCAACGACCCGTACTTCTCCAAGACCCGCGACCTGCTGGGCAAGGTGCGGGGGCTGGAGCTGGTCGAGATCGACCGCCCCGACGAGTGCTGCGGCTTCGGCGGCAGCTTCAGCGTCACCGACGAAGCGGTCTCGGCGAAGATGGGGTACGACCGCGTGGACGACTTCCACCGGCACGGCGTGGAGTACATCGCGTCGGCCGACATGTCGTGCCTGCTGCACATGAAGGGCGTGATCGACCGGCGCAAGCTGCCGATCAAGGTCATCCACATCGCGCAGATCCTGAACGGGGGGCCGGCATGACGCAGCCCGTGAATCCGGCGATCGGCGCCAAGCGGTTCCTCGCGCGCGAGGAGCACGAGGCGACGCACGACCGCCTCGTGTGGGGGCTGCGCAGGAAGCGCGACGCGGGCGCCGCGACGATTCCGGAGTGGGAGGAGCTGCGCGAGCTGGCGTCGCGGATCAAGGAGCACACCCTCACGCACCTCGACCGGTATCTGGAACAGTTCGAGGCGAACGCGTCGAAACGCGGCACGCACGTCCACTGGGCGCGCGACGGCGAGGAGCACAACCGGATCGTTCACGACATCCTGAGCGCGCGCGGCGTCAAGGCGCTCATCAAGAGCAAGTCCATGCTGCAGGAGGAGTGCGGCATGGCGGCCTACCTCGAGGCGCGCGGCATCGAGATCACGGACTCCGACCTCGGCGAACGCATCCAGCAGCTCTCGAAGGAACCGCCCAGCCACATCGTCATTCCGGCCATCCACAAATTGCGGAGCGACGTCGCGTCGTTGTTCGCGCGCGAGCTGGGCACCGATCCGCACGACTCCGAGCCGCGTACGCTGGTCGAGGCGATGCGGCAGAACGCGCGGCCCCGCTTCCTCAGGGCCGACGCCGGCATGACCGGCGCCAACTTCGCGATCGCCGAGACCGGCGGGTTCGTGGTGTGCACCAACGAGGGCAACGCCGACATCGGCGCCAGTGTGCCGCCGCTGCACGTGGCCAGCATCGGGATCGAGAAGCTCATTCCGCGTGCCCGCGACCTCGCCGTGTTCGTCCGCATGCTGTCGCGCAGCGCCGTGGGTTCTCCGATCACGCAGTACACGTCGCACTTCCACGGCCCCAAGAAGGGCGGGGAGCTGCACGTGGTGCTGGTGGACAACCGCCGCAGCGAGCGGCTGGGCGCGCCGGAGTTCTGGCCGGTGCTGAAATGCATCCGCTGCGGCGCGTGCATGAACACCTGCCCGGTGTTCCGCCGCGCCGGCGGGCTGAGCTACGGCGCGACCTACGCCGGCCCGATCGGCGTGATCCTCGATCCCGGGTTCGACCGGTCGAAGTACCGCGAGCTGCCCTTCCACTCGTCGCTGTGCGGCTCGTGCAGCGAGGTCTGTCCGGTCAAGATCGACATCGACGGGCAGATCTACGCGTGGCGCCGCGTGGTGGCCGGCGACGGACTGGTGCAACTCAAGAAGCGCGCCGGCATGCGCGTGCTCGGCGCCACGCTGTCGCGTCCGGCGGCGTTCCGCGCCGCCGAATCGGCGGCGCACGCGGCGCTCGGCCACCTGCCGCGATTCGCGCTCTACAACGGGTTCGACGCGTGGGGCAAAGCGCGTGAGCTGCCCGCCGTTCCCAAGCAGACGTTCAGGCAGTGGTATCTCGCGAACCGGGGCAAGCCGTGAGCGCGCGCGACGAGATCCTCGCGTCGGTCCGGAGCCGGCTGCCGCGTCCGGCCGTGCCGCTGCCGGAGATCCCGCGGTTCGCCGGGACGGGTGAGTCCGTGCTTTCGTATTTTCGCAAGCGGTTGGAGCTGATGGGCGGGCGCAGCTTCGAGATCCCGGACGTCGCGGCCGCCGAGTCGAAGATCGCGGAGCTGTTCCCGTCGGCGAAGATCGTCTGCTCCGCCGTTCCCGGAGTCGCCGGCACGCGTCGCGTGGCGGACGTCCGCGATCCCCACGAGCTGCACGACGTGGACGTCGGCGTGATCCGCAGCCGGCTCGGCGTGGCGGAGGGCGGGGCGGTGTGGCTCACGCAGGACGACCTGACCGTGAACGCCCTGGCCGTGCTGTCGCAGCATCTGGTGGTGCTGCTCGATCCGGCGGCGATCGTGGAGACGATGCACGACGCGTACGGGCGGCTCGACCTGACGGCCAGCCCGTACGGCGTGTTCCTGGCGGGGCCGTCGGCCACCGGCGACATCGAGGGCGTGATCATCCACGGGGCGCAGGGGGCGCGGAGCATGACGGTGCTGCTGGTCGCGGCGGCCAACCCGTCGCCTTGACTCCGCACCCCGGCCGCGCCAACGTCCCCGTGTGCGCCCAGGGGCGCCCGCGGGTCCGCGCGAAGGACTGAGTCCACCCCTCCAGTACCGATCACTGCACGGCTGTCTCCGTGCTGGCCGGCTTGCGGACCGCTGGCGTTCAGCATGGAGGTCACATG
>JBJKPA010000097.1:0-6617 GCA_046706905.1 Gemmatimonadaceae bacterium | reverse complement strand
CGATTGCACCGGCGGCGGAACAACATCGCCCGCGCGTGAGTACAGGCGACCGGAGCGCGTCGCCGCCGGTGCCTTCCACCTCAGTCGGTCTCTCGGAAGGAGGATGCATGCGCACCCCGATCGTTGAATCCCGCTCCCGTATCGATCGCCTTCGGAGCCGTTCGCCTCGGTGATGTGACGACTCCGGCGCCGCGACCCGGTATCGCGGATTCATTTACCCCACCCCACCCACGAGAGAGCTGCCGCCATGGCCATCTGGAAGGAGCAGGTTCCGCGCAAGGACGACCCCGCCACGCTCGCCCCGTCTCCCGTCGCCGCGCCCGACGCCGACCCACCCACCCGATTCGCGCCACCGCCTTCGAGTCCCGTGCAACGGACCCGCGCCGCGGCACCCGCCGAGCTGGTCGAGTCGGTCCTCGGCTCCGGGCTCACCATCGAGGGCACCGTCAGCGGCGTCGGCCACGTCCGCATCGCCGGTCAGTTTCGCGGCGACGTGAAGGTCGACGGCAACCTGGCGATCGAGCCCGGCGCCCGGGTCGTGGCCGGCGTCGTGGCCGAGACCGTGTCGGTGGCCGGCGAGCTCGAGGGGAACATCGACAGCGCGACCAAGGTCGAGCTGCTGGCCTCCGGTGTGCTGACCGGCGACCTCAAGGCGGGATCCCTCATCGTCGCCGCGGGGTCGCGGATGCGCGGTCGCGTGGAGTTCGGGTGGCCGGAGACGGCGAGCCCGGCCCCGCGCGCGAGCGCCAAGACCGAGCCCGACCGGAAGTCGTGACCCCGTCGCAGCCCGACGTTCCGGGCGCGACGAGAGTCTGCCCGCACTGCCGCCAGACGATCCTGGCCAGCGCCAGTGTGTGTCCCGTCTGTCGTCATCACCTGCGGGCGGGGGACCCCACCGTCGCCCTCGACTCGCGCCCGGAACGGGGAGTCTCGCTCCTGCGCGTCGAGGGCACCGTGCTGCCCTCGGCCACGGGCACCGTCTGCGAGTACTCGATCATGGTGTCGGTCTACGCCGACGACGGGACGGAGCTAACCCGGCAGATCGTGGGCGTCGGCGCGCTCAAGCCGAACGAGAAGCGCGCCTTCGACGTGAGCGTCGAAGCGCACCCGGTGCCGATGCGCCGCTGACCGTCCCCGCACTGCCGGCCGCGAGCCCGCGAGCCGTACTCGGTCATGGAATTCACGATCAGCCGCGACCGCGCCGTCGAGATCGACGACAGCGCCAAGCTCGATGACGGCGCGACCTGGCCCGTGGCCTGTGCCGTCAAGGAGCTCACACCCTCGGAACAGCAGAAGTTCGCCGCGCTGGTAACGAGGGCCGCGCGCTGATCCGGGCTACTGCTTGACCAGGATCAGGTACTTCGACCGCGCCCAGAAGGCGCGCGGGTTCGTGATGTTCAGGGCGCCGGAGATGTTGCCGTCCTTCCGTGCCACCGGCTCGGTGTACGCCGTGTCCTGCCGCGAGAAGATCTTGTACTCGCCCTTGGGCAGCGCGATGCTCGTATCCTTGGTGAGGTCGATGCGCGTGAACACCGCGGGCTCCAGCGTGCGGGACGGCTCGATCTGCCGGCTCCCCAGCAGCCAGAATCGCCGCTGGCCCTCCTCCACCAGCACGCCGGCGTTCTCCAGCTGTTGGCGCGAGCCCGTGATGTAGTACGCCGTATTGCGCTCGCTGGACAGTTGGCCCACGGTGTCGGCGAGGGCCGCTTTGGCGACAGTGAGCGTGTCGACCGTGGTGTCGAGGGCGGCGATCCGTACGGTCTGCGAGTCGATGATCGCCTGGAACTGCTGCTTCTGGTTCTCCAGCGTCGTGCGGAATTGCGCGATCGTCTGCTCGTATTGCGCGATCTGCGCCGTCAGGGTGGAATCATGCCGGGAGAGCGACGCGGCCTCCCGGCCCAGCCGCTCCATACGGGCGTGGGTGGCGTCGAGCCGTGCGATGACCATGCGGATCTTCTTGAGGACGTCTTCGCGGTCCTGCTTGATCGTGGCCGATTCAACCGGCGTCACGAGGGCGGCGTTCCGCACCTTGGGCAGGCTGTGGGCCTTGGCGATCGCCGAGTTGATGTCGTTGATAAACTGGGTGGAAACCAGCATGTCGTTGAGCAGCTGGTTCTTGACGTTCGCCAGAGAGTCCTGCTGCAGCGAATCCGTTCGGGCCAGCACTGTCACCTGTTGTCTTGCCTGGGTGTCGCAGGCGGCGAGCATCGGGACCAGCACCAGCATGAGCATGATTTTCTTCATGGTAGAGTCCCCCTTGGGGGTGATCGAGGTGACCTGACGCCCCGCTCACCCGCCGGCGTGTTGCGGACGTACATCCTGATTCGGTGGGCCACCCATGACTCGACGGCGTCGTGGAGAGCGGGCGGATGGTTGTTCCGGTCTACCGTGCCATATCGGGAAAGTTCACGGGTGCGTCGCAGAACGCGCGGATCGTTGGGTTAACGGGCAAGAACTAATGGAGACCGGCGTTCTGCCGCGACCATTTGAGGAGGTCCGCCACGCGTGTGGATCCCATGCAGGCGCTTCGAGCGGACTGAGCGCCTGGTGCACGGCCGGACGGGCGACGGTCCGGCGTGTCGCCGCCGCCGGGACATCAAATGCCCGGACCGGGATCGCCCGGCTGTTTGCAACGGAAATGCAGTACGGTCATGTCGGCAAACGTCCCGGGACGCGTGCCCTCAGGGGCGTACTACTCGTGGCGACCGCAGCGACCTTCGGGGGCCGCCCGTTCAAGCCAAACCGCTTTCCGCCGGCCTACCTGGTCCAACTTTTGGGGAGGGGGCCAGCGGATTCAGGATGACACCGAAACGCAAAAGGCCCGCAACCATGTAACTGGTTGCGAGCCATTAGCCTTCGTTCAGTTGCCCCTCCTGGGATCGAACCAGGACTCTCCTGATCCAGAGTCAGGCGTGTTGCCAGTTACACCAAGGGGCATCAATCCCGCATCATTTTAGTCCGCACGCTCCTCGCGCGCGGGCCACCAAAGTTAGTTTTCGGTCTGGCCAAAGGCAACCCTTCGGACTTGACCCGACAGCAACGCTTAGTGCCTCGCATAGCTGCACTTACGCCCCACTCCCGCCGCGCCGTCCGCGCCGCCGCGACCACCGCCGCGGCGCTGCTCGTCGTCGCCGGCTCCAGCGCCTGCCACGCCGCCGCGCCCGCCTTCGCCGGCCCCGGACCCGGCGGGGTCCAGCGCGTTCAGGACGCCTTCACCGCCCTCTACGACCGCTACGGCAACGTCCACCACGGACCCAAGTACGCCTACGCCAACGACCAGCTCATCCGCAACGCGCTCGTCCCCTCCCACGTCTTCGACGACACGGCCGCCTGGACCGCCGAGCCCGACTCCGCCACCCGCATCCTCGAGCTGTCCGAGTTCGTCAACGCCCAGGGCGTCACCGAGCAGGACGCCATGGACTCGGTCCCCTTCCCCACCGCCCTCGGCGAGGCCCGTCACAAGGTCACCCTGCGCCGGTTGGGCGACCACGACTACGCGTGGGACACCCACGCCGACATCGCCATGGGCTCGATCCGCGCCGCCGACGTCGCCAACGGCATCACCGCCCTGCTCACCTCGGCGGCCGGCCGCAACACGGCCGAGATCCGCGCCGACTACCTATCAGCGTCCCCTCATACCGCGGCCGTCGCGTCGCAGCTCTTCTCGCTCGACTCGCTCTACACCGTGCCCCGCCCCGACGGCTCGGACGTGGTCCACCTCCACTTCACGCTCCATCCCCAGCGGCTCGCCGCCAGGTACCCGGCGTTCGCCCGGTACATGCAGAAGTACGTGGACGCCACCGACTACGAACTCAACATCGCCGACCACCGGGGCGCAGTGTACTTCCACGCCGAGTCGCACGCCGGCCCGGTCGAGGTCCTGGCCCGCGTCCGCGGCCACGAGTTCCTCCCCCTCGTCGACGGCGACCAGCCGCTGCCCGACTCGCTCACCCTCTCCGGATGGTTCAGCACGAAGGTCATGGTGTTCACCGTCGGCGTGAAGTACTTCACCTCCGACCTCGTGCTGGCGGGCACCGACCACACGCGCTCGGTCACGCTCCGCCTGCACCAGGAACCGCTCTGGAATCTGCCGCTCGCCGCGGCGCACTTCCTCAGCGGCCCGCTCAAGCGCCCCTTCGAGGGGCGCGGCATGACCTACCGCGTGGCGATCCGCGACACCGCCGGCGCGCAGACCATCCTCACCCGCAGCTCGCACGTCGAGGTCCACGAGGGCGGCGTCATCCGCTTCGTGGGCGGGCTCATCTCGCGCGTGCTGCTCGAGCAGGAGGGCAGCGTCGAGGACCAGGAGTTCAAGTTCTACGGCTCGGCGTTCGTCGCGATGCGCGAGGACATGACGCGACTGTTGACGGCTGACGGTCGACAGACGACGGTCGACCGTTGACCGTTGACCGAAAACTGAAAGGCCGCGAATCCCGGGGGATCCGCGGCCTGGCCGTTTTGTTTGCCGCGCGCGCCGTCATTGGAACTCTCCGTCCTACCGAGCGGCGGCGGGCAATTATCTTGACGCGAGTTGCCTCGCGAGTGGAGCTGAGGGGAATCGAACCCCTGACCTCTGCAGTGCGATTGCAGCGCTCTCCCAGCTGAGCTACAGCCCCGAAAGGCCCGAGACGCCGGAAAGACTACGCTGCCCGTTCGCACCCGGGTTTCTAGTCGAACGGCCCCGCGTGCGGGGCCGCTCGACTGATTCAACCTAGTCGAACGACCGCCCTGCGTCAAGAAGACGCGCCGCTCCACGTTCCGGTAACGGGTTGTCACGCCTGGACTTCAGCGGTTGGACGCATAGAGCGCCCAGGCCAATACGCCGAGCCCGATCACCAACGCCACGATCGCGACCCGGCGTCGCAGCGCCCGCGCGGCCTCCCAACTCGGCTCGTCCAGATAGTACTTGCCCGGCGCGGCCTCGCGAATCACCGCCCGCCGCACGAGCCGCTCCCACGCCAGCCGCGTCGCCACCCCAAGCTCGTCCGGCGTCTTCGCCGCGGCCGGCGTCGTGGCCCCCGCTCGGCGAAAGTGGGCCACGAGCTGCCGCTCGCGCTTGACGATTACCGCCGCGATGACCGACGCACCCATGCGGCACCTCCCCACTGGGGGGAACGGGGGTTGCCCGCCGAAGCTACCGCCGCGTCGTCCGCGGCGCGAGCCGCCCGCCGAGCCGGCTCCCTTGCCCGCCCCCCGGCGCCCCCGTACCATGCGCCCATGTTCAGCCGACTCCGCCCCCAGGCCGTGCGCGACGCCGCGCTCCGCATCGGCGACCACGTCCGGCGCACCCCCCTCGTGAAGAGCGATGCGCTCTCCCGCGCCGCCGGCGGGGACGTGTACCTCAAGCTCGAGAACCTCCAGACCACGGGCTCGTTCAAGCTGCGCGGCGCGCTCAACGCGCTCTCGCTCCTGCCCGCCGACGCACAGCGCCGCGGCGTCGTGGCCTCCTCGGCCGGCAACCACGGGCTGGGCGTGGCCTACGCTGCGAAGACGCTCGGCATCCCGGCCACGATCTTCGTCCCGGCCACGGCTCCCGACGTCAAGAAGAACGGCATCCGCGCCCTGGGCGCGACGCTCGACGACGCCCAGCCCGACTACGACGCGGCGATGGCGGCGGCGCAGGCGTTCGGCGCCGAGCACGGGCTCACGTTCATCAATCCGTGCCTGGGCGACGACCTGCTGGCCGGCCAGGGGACGGTGGCGCTGGAGATCCTGCAGGAGCTGCCCGATCTGCGCACGCTGATACTTCCCGTGGGCGGAGGCGGGCTGCTGGGCGGCTGCGCCTCGCTCGTGCGCCGCGCCGCGCCCAACGTGCGCATCGTGGGCGCGCAGAGCGACCAGACGGCGGCGATGGCGCGCTCGGTGGCCGCGGGGCGCGTGGTGGAGATCCCGGTCACGCCGACCCTGGCCGACGGGCTCGCCGGGCAGATCGACGCCGACGCGCTCGACATCGGTCTCAACGCGCTGGACGACATCGTGCTGCTCACCGAGGACGAGATCGCGCGCGCCATCGCGTGGCTGCACGCGGAGCACGATCTCAAAGCCGAGGGAGCCGGCGCCGTCGCGGTCGCCGCCGCGCTGTTCGGAAAGTCGCCTCTGCTCTTTCCCGCCGGCGTGGTCGTGAGCGGGGGGAACATTGACGACGCCCGTTGGCGCGCAGCTTGCGCGGTAGGACAGTAGGACGGTAGGACGGTAGGACGGCAAGCGGGAAAACGGCGCTCGGCCGTTTGCTGTCCTACCGTCCTACCGTCCTACCGTCCTACAGTATATTGGCACGACACCATGTCCCTCACGATCACCCTCCTCGGCACTTCCGCCTCCCGCCCGACAGTCGAGCGCAACGTCGCCTCCCTCGCCCTCGTGCGCGAGGGAGAGACGCTGATGTTCGACTGCGGCGAGGGCACGCAGCGGCAGATGATGCGCTACGGGGTGAGCTTCTCGCTGCGCGACATCTACTTCACGCACATGCACGCCGACCACGTGATCGGCGTGATCGGGCTCCTGCGCACGATGGCCCTCCAGGGACGCACCGAGCCCATGCGGCTGCTCGGCCCCACGGGCGCCGGGCGGCACCTCAAGCGCGCCAAGGAATTCGGCGTGGACCGCATCACCTTCCC
>JBJKPA010000096.1:0-8961 GCA_046706905.1 Gemmatimonadaceae bacterium | reverse complement strand
GTGATGGCCGGATCGGGCGTTTCGTAGTTGATGGTCGGGGGCACGATGCCGTCGCGGACGGCGAGCGTGGTGATGATGAACTCGACCGCGCCGGCGGCGCCGAGCATGTGCCCGGTGGCCGACTTCGTGGAGCTGACGTTGATGTTGGCGGCGTCGGCGCCGAACACGCGGTCGATGGCCGAGGTCTCGGCGACGTCGCCGGCCGGCGTCGAGGTGCCGTGGGCGTTGATGTACTGGACGTCGGCGGTGGTGAGGCCGGCGTCCTTGAGGGCGCGGCGCATGGCGCGCTGGGCGCCCTCGCCCTCCGGCGCGGGCGCCGTGAGGTGGTGTGCGTCGGCCGTGGCGCCGTAGCCCACGATCTCGCCGTAGATGCGGGCGCCGCGGGCGCGCGCGTGTTCCAGCTCCTCGAGCACCACGACGCCGCAGCCCTCGCCCATCACGAACCCGTCGCGCGTGGCGTCGAAGGGGCGCGACGCGGTGGCTGGCGAATCGTTGCGCTCCGAGAGCGCCTTCATGTTGGCGAAGCCGCCGATGGCCATCGGGGTGACCGTGGCCTCGGTGCCCCCGGAGATCATCACCTCGGCGTCGCCGTACTGGATGGTGCGGAAGGCCTCGCCGATGGCGTGGGCCCCCGTGGAGCAGGCGCTCACCGTGGCGTAGTTCGGTCCGCGGGCGTGGAAGCGCATGGAGACCAACCCGGCGGCGATGTCGGCGATGAACATCGGGATGAAGAACGGGCTGATCTTGCTGGCCCCGCGCTCGCGGTACTCGTCGTGCTGCTCCTCGAAGCTCTTGAGGCCGCCGATGCCGCTGCCGAGGATCACGCCGGTGCGCTCCGAGAGCTCGCCGGTGAGCTCGCCGAGGCCGGCGTCGGCCATCGCCTGCGTGGCGCCGGCGATGGCGTACTGCGAATACTGGTCCGCCCGCTTGGCCTCCTTGCGGTCCATGTAGGCCAGCGGATCGAAGCCCTTCACCTCGCAGGCGAAGCGCACGGCGAAGGTGGAGGCGTCGAACTTCGTGATCGGCGCGGCGCCGGACTCGCCGGCGACCAACCCGCGCCACGTCGCCGCCACGTCGTTCCCGACGGGCGTGATGGCCCCGAGACCGGTGACGACGACCCGACGCTTCATCAACCGCCGACCTTCTGGTTCAGATAGGCCACCGCGTCGCCCACGGTGCGGAGCTTCTCGGCGTCCTCGTCGGGGATGTCGATGTTGAACTCCTTCTCGAACTCCATGACGAGCTCGACGATGTCGAGGCTGTCGGCTCCGAGGTCCTCGATGAAGCTCGCTTCATCGGTGAGTTTCTCCCGCTCGACGCCCAATTCCTTCTCGATGATGTCCCGGACCTTCTGTGCGTTGTCCGCCATGGGAAAGGAGTCTCCGTAAGATTGAGGTGTAAGCTCTTTAATCTATCAACAGGCGTGTTTAGGTGTCAGTCACATCACCATGCCGCCGTCCACCACGAACACCTGCCCCGTGACGTACGCGGCGTGCTCGGAGGCGAGGAAGGCGACCAGGCCGGCGATGTCCGCCGGCGTGCCCAGCCGCTCCAGCGGGATCTGCTGCGAGAGGGCGGCGCGCGCCTCGGGCGTCATCGCCGCCGTCATGTCGGTCTCGATGAATCCGGGGGCCACGACGTTGGCCAGCACGTTGCGCGAGGCCAGCTCCTTGGCCACCGACTTGGTGAGCCCGATGAGCCCCGCCTTGCTGGCCGCGTAGTTGGCCTGCCCCTTGTTGCCCACCAGCCCCACCACGCTCGCGATGTTGATGATCCGCCCCCAGCGGCGCTTCATCATGCCGCGGGCCGCGGCCCGGATGGCGGCGAAGGCGCCGCGCAGGTTGGCGTCGAGCACGGCGTCCCAGTCCTCGTCCTTGAGGCGGAAGAGGACGTTGTCGCGGGTGATCCCGGCGTTGTTGACCAGGATGTCGAGGCCGCCGAAGGCCTGCTCCGCCCCCTCGACCAGCGCCGCCACCGAGGCCGTGTCGCCGACGTCGCAGGCGAAGCCGACCGCCTGCGGGGAGATGGCCGCGGCCGCCTCGGCGGCCCGCGCCTGGTCCCGGCCCACGACGCCGACCCGGGCGCCGCATCCGGCGAGGGTCTCGGCGATCGCCCGGCCGATGCCGCGCGTGCTGCCCGTGACGAGGGCGGACCTGCCCGTGAGGTCGATGTTCATGCGGCGGCCAGTCCGAGAAGGATGTCCACATCCCCGGGCGTGCCGCAGGTCATCGTGCGGAGCTGGGGGGCGATCTTCTTGAGCAATCCGACGAGCACCGATCCGGGTCCCATCTCGACGTACGTGGCCTCGGGGTACGCGGCCGCCATGGCCAGGACCTCGTCGGTCCACCGCACGGGGCTCGTGAGCTGCTTGAGGAGCAGCTCGCGGGCCCGCCCCGCCGAGACGCCGGAATCCGCGGTCACGTTCGAGAATACCGGAAAAGTCGCGCCCACAAAGCCAGCTTCGTCAAGCGCTTCGGACAGCCCATCTAAAGCGGTTTCCATGAGCGGCGAATGGAACGCCCCGCTCACATTGAGCCGGATGGCCCGCTTGGCGCCGAATTCCTTGGCCAGCGCCATGGCGCGCTCCACGCCCGCTTCCTCGCCGCTGATCACCACCTGGGCGGGCGAGTTGTAGTTGGCGGGGACGACGAGCCCGGCCTCGGCCGTGGCCCGCTCGCAGAGGGCGGCCATGGGCTCCACGGTCTCGCCGAGGATCGC
Organism: Gemmatimonadaceae bacterium; assembly: GCA_046706905.1. Lineage (GTDB taxonomy): Bacteria > Gemmatimonadota > Gemmatimonadetes > Gemmatimonadales > Gemmatimonadaceae > JAGWRI01. Next base: position 6,243 of record JBJKPA010000096.1, on the reverse strand, counting down.
GGCCATCGTGCCGGGGCGTTGGACCCCGCTCTCGTACATGAGCTCCCCGCGGCGGCGCACGAGGCGGGCGCCCGCGGCGAGCGTGAGGGCGCCGGCGGCGTGGTAGGCGGTGAACTCGCCCAGGGAATGGCCGGCGGCGGCGCGCACCCTGCCCCGGAGCGCGTCGCGCACCACGGCCCAGACGGCGGCCCCGTGGGCGAGGAGCGCGGGCTGGGCGTTGTGGGTGAGGGTGAGCTCCTCGGCCGGCCCCTCGAAGCAGAGGGTGCTGAGCGGGGTGCCCAGCGCGTCGTCCACGGCGGCGAAGGCCTCCCGGGCGGCGGGGTGCGCGGCGGCGAGGGCCTTGCCCATGCCGGGCGCCTGCGAGCCCTGCCCCGGGAAGAGGAGGACGAAGTCCATGCTCAGAACCGGATGACCATCGAGCCCCAGGTGAACCCCGCGCCGAATCCGACGAGGAGCACCGTCGAGCCCTCCTTGACCCGTCCGTTCTCGATCGCCTCGTCGAGGGCGATCGGAATGGACGCCGACGAGGTGTTGCCGTAGCGGTCCACGTTCACGTAGACCTTGTCCATCGGGATGTTCGCGTGCTTGGCCGTGGCCTCGATGATGCGCACGTTGGCCTGGTGCGGGATGAGCAGGTCGATCTCGGCGCTGGTGAGCTTGGCGGCGTCGAGGGCGCGGTCGCAGGCCTCGGCCATCGAGCGGACGGCGTGCTTGAACACCTCGCGGCCGGCCATCTTGACGTAGAAGCTGCGGTCGTTGAGCACCTGTTCGTCGAACGGGTGCGCGGCCCCGCCGGCGGGCCGGTAGAGGAGATTGGCCAGGGCGCCGTCGCTGCGGATGAACGAGCCGAGGATGCCGCGGCCGTGCTTGGCGGGGCGGATGACGGCCGCGCCCGCCCCGTCGCCGAACAGGACGCAGGTGGCGCGGTCGGTCCAGTCGATGATCGAGCTCATCCGCTCGGCGCCCACGACGAGCACCGTCTCGGCGGAACCGGCGGCGATCATCGCCTCGGCCACCGAGGTGCCGTAGATGAACCCCGAGCAGGCGGCGCTGATGTCGAACGCCGCGGCGCGGGTGGCGCCCAGCTCGGCCTGCAGGTCCACGGCCGTGGAGGGGAGCAGGCGGTCGGTGGTGGCGGTGCTGAAGACGATGGTGTCGAGGTCGCCGGCGTGGACGCCGGCGCGCTCCATGGCCGTGCGGGCCGCCTTCGCGGCCATCGTGCAGGTCGTCTCGTCCGGCGCGGCGATGTGGCGCGAGCGGATGCCGGTGCGCTCGACGATCCACTCGTCCGAGGTCTCGATGCCGATGGCCGCGAAGTCGTGGTTCGTCATGACGCGCTCGGGGATGCCGCGTCCGGTGGCCGCGATGTAGGCGATGGGGCGCTTCACGCGGCGGCTCCGCTCTGCGCGGCGGCCAGCCGCTTGCCGATGTGCTCGTCCACGCGGCTCTCGACCGCCTGGACGGCGACCTTGAGGGCGTTCTTGATGGCGCGCGGGGAGGAGCGGCCGTGGCAGATGATGCTGACGCCGCGCACGCCGAGGAGGGGCGCGCCGCCGTATTCGGAGTAGTCGAGATCGCGCAACGCGCGCATGATGCGGTCCTGTTCGAAGCCGGCCTTGACGAGGAGGCCGATCATGAGCGGCGCGACGGCCTCGTAGAACTTGAGGATGGCGTTGCCCACGAAGCCGTCGCAGACGACGACGTCGAGGGTGGCCTGGTGGTTGTGGCCCGCGGGCAGGTCGCGGCCCTCGACGTTGCCCACGAAGTTGAGCCCCGACTGGGCGAGGAGGGCGTGGGCTTCCTTGGACACGGCGTCGCCCTTCTCGGGCTCCTCGCCGATGTTGAGGAGGCCGACGGCGGGCTTGTCGCGGCCGAGCACGTCGTGGGCGTACACGGCGCCGAGGCGCGCGAACTGGACGAGCTCGGCGGCGGTGCAGTCGACGTTGGCGCCGGAGTCGAGGACGATGACCGGGCGCTCGGCGGTGGGAAAGACGGTGGCGATGGCGGGGCGCTTGAGACCCTCGTGCAGCTTGAGGAGGATCATGGACGCGGCCATCTGGGCGCCGGTGTTGCCGGCGGAGACGAAGGCGTCGCACTGGCCTTCGGCATGGAGGCGGAGGCCGACCATCATGGAGCTGTTGGGCTTGCTCCGGATGGCGGCGCTGGGTTTCTCGGCCATGCCGATGACGTCGGGGGCGTCGACGACCTGGAGGCGGGCGCGATGGGGGGCGAGCGCGGCGTGCTCGCCGGCGAGGAGCGCGTCGAGGGTGGCCTCGATGCGCGTGGCCTGGCCGACGAGGAGGATGGAGTGGGACGGATCGAGCTCCGCGGCGGCGAGCAGCGCGCCCGCTACGGTCGCCTGCGGAGCGTGGTCGCCTCCCATGGCGTCCAACGCGATCCGCGCCAACGTCAGGCTTCCCTAGCGGCGACTCGCTGCTTGCCGTCGTAGTACCCGCACTCGGGGCACACGTGATGCGGGCGCTTCATCGCCTGGCACCGGGGGCACTTCTGGAGGGCGATGGGCGCGGCCTTCTTGTGCGTGTTGCGGGCGCGCTTCTTTCGCTTGGAGGTCCTGCGCTTGGGGACGGCCATGGGAAATCCGGGTCGTGAGAGAGTCGGATGGAAATCTACTGGTCCGCGGACGCGGACCCGAGTTTGCGCAATGCATCCCAGCGGGTGTCGTGCGGGCTGGGGCACTGGCAGGGCCCGGCGTTGAGGTCGGCGCCGCAGGTGGGACAGAGTCCCTTGCAGTCTTCCCTGCAGAGCGCGTAGGCCGGGGTGTTGAGCAGCCAGAGCTCGCGGACGGCGGCTCGGAGGTCGAGGTCCTTGGCCCGCGGATCGAAGGTGTACACGTCGGGGTCGTCGGCCTCCTCGTCGCCGAGGGGAACGAAGATGAGGTGGGCCTCGTCTTCGACGGGTACCGACGTTTCGGTCAAACAGCGGCGGCACGGAAGGACCGCGGAACCCGCGATGTGTCCGTGCCAGTAGAAGCGCCCGCCGCCGGCGGCGGAGAGCCGGCCGGACGCGCGGATGGGGCCCGATGGCACCGCGTCTCCAGTCTGCCACACCGCGTCGTCGGGGCGCAATTCGCTGTCGACGACGACAGCGGCAGACTCCAGATCGCGAATGTCAAAGGACAGCATAGCCATTAAACCTATTCAGCTCCGCTCCGCCCGACAAGTATCGGGGCTTAAAGTACTTACGGCGCCGACAAGAACCGCGCCGGCAACACCGGCGCCGACAAAAAAAGCGCCGGCAAGAGCTGCGCCAGCAAGCACAGCGCTGAATCCGGTACGGCCTTCGGCCATGTAACCAGCGGACGCGGTGGCGGTTCGCACGCGCTGGTTGCCGTAATCAGTTCCCAGCGCCGTTCTTGCCGGCGCAGTTTTTGTAGGCGCAGCTGTTGTAGGCGCTGCTCTTGCCGGCGCAGTGTTTGTCGGCGCGGTTCGTACTTCTACCAGTCCGCCCCTACCCCAATGCGTATCGTCCGTGGCTCCACCCGTCCCAACGGACTCGCGAACTTGGTCAGCGAATTCGGATCCGAATCCGCGTCGATCGACGTATTGATCAGCGTCACCGCCTTGGACCCGAGCACGTTGAACACGTCCAGCGACACCGTCCACGTCGTGCCGCCGCCCGTGACCGGCCGCTCGAGGTGCAGATCCACCAGCATGTTCCCGGCGTAATGGTAGGAGCCCAGCGGCGCGAGGTTGATCCGCTGGCCGGCGAGGGGGACGAAGAGCACGGCGGGGAGCGTGTCGCGCGGCGGTCCGGAGAGCGACACCGGGCGGTCGCCGTAGCCCCAGTACGTGAAGGTGTACGGCTGGAGGGTGAACGACGGGGTGAGGAGATCGCCCGACTCGGTGGACACGACGAGTCCGGCGCGCAGCTTCCACGGCAGCTCGCGAATGGCGCGCAGCTTGAGCTCGACCGGGCTCGAGTTGTCGAGGTTGCCGTAGTCGTTGATCTGCTCGTTGAGCCGGACGTACGGTCCGGGCCCGCGTCCCAGGAGCTGGTCGCGGCCGGTGACCGAGTTGGGGTCGTAGCCGGACACGGTGGAGAAGTTGCCGCGCAGCGAGGTCAGGGCGAGCGACGCGTTCACTTCCCAGGTCGGGTACCGCACGTCGGCGGTGAGCAGGAGCTGTCGGAAGTGCCGCTGCGCCTGCGGAACATTCGTGATCACATATTGCGGGTTCCAGGTGGGGTCCTGGCCGCGCAGGAGCCGGGCGGCGCCCACGAACCCGTCGGCGACCGCCTGGGCGATGGCGTTCTTGGGGATGTAGATCCGGGGAATGATGAGCGGCGAGCCGTCGTAGTTGAGCACCGGGTTGCTGAGGTAGTCGTAGACGGCGACGCTGTCCTCCTCCACGTAGTCGGTGGCGAGGTTGCGGTCCACGAGGGCGATCAGGTCGCGGTAGTCGCGCACGGCGTACGTCGCGGCCAGGTGCACGTGCGGCGTCGGATCGCCCTGCAGCCCGAGCACGAGCTGGTCCACGTAGGGCTGGTGGTAGTCGCGCACCGGGCCCGACTGGTCGAGCTGGTCGAATTCGAGCGGACGGAACTGGCCGATGGCGGCCATCGAGTCGCGCTGCGCCAGGGTGATCACGCGCGTCGGGTCCTGGAACGCGGGGCCCGCGTACTCCCAGACCTCGTAGTTCGAGTAGGCGTTGGCGCCGCTCACCCGATCGAACATCTCGGCGAACAGGTCCTGGTGGTAGCGTCCCCAGTGGGCGGTGAACGACAGCGGGTGCGCGGCCGTGCCGAGGTCGACGGTGAGGCCGAGGCGCGGATCGAGCCCGGTGGCGCTGAGCGCGTGGATCGTGGGGCCGCCGCCGTAGGGATTCACGGTGCCGGACCACCAGCCGAAGCGGAGGCCCGGGTGGAGCCCGATGCGGCCGCGCGTGATGTCGTCCTGCAGGAAGACGGCGCCGTTGACGACGTGCGCGTTGAGGTGCGTTTCCCCGCCCCAGCTCGTGGGCGTGTAGGTCTGCCAGGTGGTCGCGTCGGCCGGGTTGAACGTGGCCGCCGAGCCGTCGATGGTGGAGTAGCGCGGCCGCCAGGTCATGCCGGCGTTGCGCGTACGGTCGTCGCGCCATCCGCCGAACACCTGCTCGGTGCCGAAGCGGATGTGATGATCGGCGAACCAGTGGCCGAAGTGGTCGGCGGTGAGCGTGTAGCCCACGCTGGTCGGCCGCTGGCGCACGGTGAAGGCGGCGTTCTGGTAGCTCTGCGAGGTGCCGAGCTGATAGGTGGCGACGCCGGGGACGTTCGGCCCGCGGTACGGATCGTCGTCGGTGGCGGCGCTGAACGTCACGACCCTGGCGTCGACGAAGGTCTGGGCACCGAAGGTGTGCTGCCAGGACGCGTCGAGAATCGCCGAGGGGCTGCGCACCCGCAGGGTGGCGTCGGCCGTCTCGCGGCCGGTGAGGCCGGCGTGCTCGGTGCCGCTGTCGGCGAGCGCGAGGCCGACGTTCACGAGGTCGTTGACGCTCGGCGTCCAGGTGAGCTTGGCGAAGGCGCTCCGCACGTCGGCGTGCTCGCCGACGGGTGAGAAGTGGGCGGTGCCGAGGTGGTCGAGGGCCCGCGAGTCGGTGTGCACCCATTGCGCGGCCACGAAGTAGAACAGCCGGTTGCGGACGAACGGCCCGCTGGCGTCGAGGGCGACCTCCTGGCGGCCGGCGACTTCGGGGACGATGGCGGTGCCCGAGAGGTTGCTGGCGTCGAGCGCGGCGTTCTCGTAGTCGGCGCTGGCGTGGGCCTGGCGGGTGTTGGTGCCGCTCTTCGTGACGACGTCCACCAGCCCACCCTGGAAGCCGCCCTGGTCGGCGGCGGCGCCGAGGCCGCGGACGTCGAGCTGCTCGATCCAGTGGACGCTGGGCTGGACGATGGGGCCGCCGATGCCCGGATGGTCGATGCCGACGCCGTCGAGGCGGTAGGCGTTGGCCTGGATCCCCGCCCCGCCCCACATCTGGTCGGGGCGCACGCCGGGCGCGAGGGCGATGAGCCGGTCGAGGTCGAGCCCTACGGGAAGGGCGGCGATCTCGCCGGCGGTGACGCGCGTGGGGGCGACCTCCGTCTCGCGGCCGGGCTCGGCGCCGGCCGCGTTGACGACCATGGGCGCGAGCGCGACGGCGGCCGTCTCGAGGCGGATCGCGATGATGGAGACGCCGGCCGCGGAGACGGCGACGTTCCGGGTGACGACGGCGCGGTAGCCGATGCGCCGGGCGGTGACCTGGTAGGTGC
>JBJKPA010000095.1:0-3818 GCA_046706905.1 Gemmatimonadaceae bacterium | reverse complement strand
GCCACGCGGGTCGTGACGAGGTTGGTCATCTGCACCACGTCCTGCGCCGCGCGCTGCGACTGCTCGGCGAGCTTGCGCACCTCGTCGGCCACGACGGCGAAGCCGCGGCCCGCGTCGCCGGCGCGCGCCGCCTCGATGGCCGCGTTCAGCGCGAGCAGGTTGGTCTGCTCGGCGATCTGGCTGACCGTCTGCACGAAGCGCGTGATATCGGCCGCCGCGCTGGTCAGCGCCGAGACCTCGCCGGCCGCTTGCTCGACGCTCGTCTTCACGTCGCCCAGAATGCCGAGCGCGCGCTCGATCTCGGCCCGCTTCTCGGCCGCCGCCTGCTCGATCTGGTCGGCCAGCGCCTGCACCTGGTCGGCGCGCGCCTTGACCTGGCCCGACGTCTGGCGCACGGAGGTCAGCGTTTCGTCCACCGTGCGCAGCTGGTGCACCTGCGTCTCGGCGCCGTGCGACACCTCCGACATCGCGTTCGCCATGTGGCTGGCAGAAACGGCGATCTCCTCGGACACCGAGGAGAGCTGGTGCGCCGAGCTGGACACGTTCTCCGACGTGCGCGCCGCCGCCGCGACGATGCGCGACAGCGAGTCGCTGGTCGTGTTCATGGCGTCGCCCAGGACGTGGAATTCGCCCGGCATCTCGGCGGTGATGCGGGCCGAGAGGTCGCCGCGGCTGAGCTGGCGGGCGTGCGCGAGCAGCGCGCCCAGCGGCCGGCTCACCGACCGCACGGTCACGACCACGACCACGATCCCGATCAGCGCCGCGAGCCCGATGAGCGCGACGAGGATGTTCGACCGGCGCTGCGTGTCGGCGGCCAGCCCGGCCGACGCGGCGGCCACCTTCTGCGACTTGAGCTGGCCCAGCCGCGCGATGTTGGCGAGCAGGGTGCCCACGACGGCGCGCGCCTTCACCGCCTGCGCCCGCGCCTCGGGAGTGCGTCCCAGGTCCACCAACCGGTGGGCCAGGGCGTAGTCGTCCTCGATCTCCGAGAGCCGCGCGTCGATCGTCGCCAGCACGCCGATCTCCTCGGCCGTCTGCCCCGGGCGGTTGTTCATCTGCCGCTGCAGCGCGTGCGCCGTCCATCCCTGGTCGCGGAACACGCGTTCGGAGGTCGAGTCGCGCGTCTCGAGGTATTGCGCGCCGGCTTCGAGGGTCTGCGCCACGGCGCCCGAGAGCTGCGACGCGAGGCGCGATTCGTCTTCCACGTTGGAGAGCGTGGCGGTCATCGAGTCGGCGAGCGTGGACATCGTGCTGCGCACGATGGCGCCGGCCACGAGGAGGAGCACGACGAGGAGCCCGAACCCGCCCCACAGGCGGCCGCGGATCGTGCCCAGTTCGGCCAGGGAGAACTTCATTGCGCGCCGTCCACGACTTTGAGGGCCCCGTTGTGAATGATCGTCATGACCACCGATTTCCCCACCGGATCGCCGTTCGCGCCGAAGTAGATGTTGCCGGTCACGCCCTTCCAGGCCGTGTTCTGGGTGAGCCCGGCCAGGAAGTCGCGGATCTTGGTGCGGTCGGGCCCGACCTTGGTCAACGCGTAGTACAGCAGGTTGGTGGCATCGTAGGCGAGCGCCGCGTTGCCGTCCGGGGTGAGGTGGTACTTGGCGCGGAACTGCTGCACGAACGTCTGGGCCGCCGGGTCGGGATTCTCGGCGCTGAACGGCGCGCCGACGTACACCCCCTCGGCGAGCGCCGTGTCCACGGAGAGCGACGTCCAGCCGTCGCCGCCCATCAGCGTGACGTTGTACTTCTGCCGCCGCACTTCCTTGAGGAAGGCGAGCCCCGACACGTCGGTGCCCGGCACGAACACGAGGTCCGGCTTCACCGTCTTGAGATAGGTCACGAACGGCTCGAAATCCTCCGAGGTCTCGGAGATCGGGTCGAACTCGACGATCGTGCCCTTGAAGTTGCGCCGGAACGCGTCGGCCAGCCCGCGGCCGTAGGCGTTGTTCTCGTAGAGGATGGCCGCGCGGTGCTTGTTGAGCGTGTTGCTCGCGAACTCGGCCATGTGCATGGCGTTCACCGAATCGCTGGAGATCACGCGGAAGACCCACGGCGAGATGCCGGTGAGTGCGGGCGAGGTCGCCGTGGTGGCCATGGAGACGAGATGGCCGGCGTCGTAGACCTTGGCGGCGGCGACCTCGGTGCCCGAGTTGACGTGGCCGATGACGGCGACGACCGAGGGGTCGGTCACGAAGTGGCGGGCGATCGTCGTCGCCTTCTGCCCGTCGGCCTGGTCGTTCTGCCAGTCGATCTCGAACGGATGCTGCGCGAAGTCGGGGCGGGCCCGGATCTGATCATAGGCCAGCTCGATGCCGCGCCGGTTCATGGCGCCGTAGGCCTCGTTCCACGGTCCGGCCGCGCCGAAGTGCACGACGCCGGTGACCCCCGATCCGCTGCACGCGACCAGGGCCAGACTCAGAAGGCTGTAAAGCTTACGCACGGGCGAAAGGGTGACGACGGAAAGGAAGGACGAAGCGTGGCGTCGTCGCCATCAGGCGTGGGGGCGTCGTGTAGCGACGCTCGAACGGAGGTGAATGTAACCAACTTCGCGCGCCGCAGCACGTCCACCCGCGGCCGCGCCCGTCACGGCGCCCGGACCGCCGCGCTAGCCGCCCTTCGGCTGTTGTTGCGTGAGGCAGTGCAGCGTGCCCAGGCCCCACACGAGATCCACGGCATGGATGCCCACCACGCGGTGCTCGGGGAAGATCTCGGTCAGGATGTTGAGCGCCACGCGGTCGTTCGGATCGTTGAACGTGGGCATGATCACGGTGCCGTTGGCGATGTAGAAGTTCGCGTAGCTCGCCGGGAGGCGGTCGCCGTTCATCGTCACCGGGCGCGGGTAGGGCATCTTGATCACGGTGAAGTCGCCGCGCTTCCCGCCGGCCGCCTGCAACCGCTTGAAGTTGTCCTTCGAGCGCCGGTGGTTCTCGTCGGCGGGATCCTCCTCGTAGGCGAGCAGGACCACGTCGTGGGCGGCGAACCGCGCTACGTCGTCCACGTGCCCGTGCGTGTCGTCGCCCACGCACCCCTCGCCCAGCCAGATCGTCTTCCGCACGCCCAGCCACTCGGCGAACGCGCGCTCGTAGTCGGCGCGCGCCATCCCGGGATTGCGCGCCTGCACGTCCGAGAGCAGGCACTCCTCGGTCACGAGGAGCGTGCCGCGCCCGTCGGTGTCCACCGCGCCGCCCTCGAGCACCATCGGCGTGCCGTCGGGGCGGTGCGCCTCGGTGCGCGACAGGCCGGTGATCCGCTCGATGGCCCGCCCCACACGGCGGTCCTGCGCGTAGTTGTCGTACTTGGCCCAGGCGTTGAACGCCCAGTTGATCAGCTCCACGCTGCCGTCCGTGCGCACCACGCTCGTCGGGCCGGAGTCGCGCAGCCACACGCGGTCGGTGGGCACGACGTGGAGGTGCACGTTCTCGGTCACCCCGTGGGCGGCGAGGCAGGCGTGCGCGCGGGCGCTCACCGCGTGATCGTAGCAGAGCACGTGCACCGGCTCCGCCGCGGCGAGCACGCGGCCGATCTCGGCGTAGACCCAGTGCACCGCCTCCAGCTTGCCGGGCCAGTCCGGCTCGTGGTGCGGCCACGCGATCCACGTCGCGGCGTGCGGCTCCCACTCGGCGGGGAACCGGCGCAGCGAGGTCGGGGTGGAGCGCTTACGAACCGAGGTAGCGGTTGAGGATCGGGGCGTAGGCATCGATGCGGCGATCGCGAAGGAATGGCCAGTTCCGCCGGGTGTCCTCGATGAGCCTGGGGTCGCAGGTCGCGATCAAGACTTCGGGGTCGGTGCCGGCGTCGGCGAGAAGGCGACC
>JBJKPA010000094.1:0-6582 GCA_046706905.1 Gemmatimonadaceae bacterium | reverse complement strand
CCATCTCGTACACCAACTGTTCGCTCACTGAGGGCACGTCGATGCGGCCGCCGGTGTTCGGATGCTTGGTGACGAAGAAACTGCCGTCGGGATGGCCCTCGATGACCGGATAGCCGATGTCGGCGAGATTGGGAATCGAGCGCCAGTCGTTGAGGCAGTTGCCGCCCGTGCACTGGGCCCCGCACTCGATGATGTGGCCGGCGATGATGCCGGCGGCCAGGCGATTCCAGTCGTCCGCCTTCCAGCCGAACTCGTAGCGCAGCGGCGCCATGGTGAGCGCCGTGTCGGTGGAGCGCCCGGTGACGACGATGTTGGCGCCGCGCTCCAGCGCCTCGACGATCGGCACCGAGCCGATGTAGGCGTTGGCGGAGAGCACGCGGTCGCGCACCGTGGACAGCGGCTCGCCGGTCTCCATGTTGGCCAGGGGGTGCCCCTCGGCCATCAAGTCGTCGAGGCGCGGGAGGAGGTCGTCGCCGGTGATGACGCCGACCTTCACCTTGTCGGCCACGCCGGCCCTGGCGGCCACGGCGCGCACGGCGGCGGCGCAGGCCGGCGGGTTCACCCCGCCGGCGTTGGCGATCACGCGCACGCCGCGCTCGGCGACCGCGGGGAGCACACTCTCCACGGCGCCGATGAAGTCCCGGGCGTAGCCCATGTTGGGGTCACGCTCCTTCTGCTTCTGCAGAATGGACATCGTGACCTCGGCCAGATAATCGAGCATCAGGTAGTCCACGGGGCCGCCTTCCACCTGGCGGCGCGGGGCTTCCAGCCAATCGCCCCAGAATCCCTGGCCCGATGCCACGCGAACGATCCGTTTCATGCGTTGTCGAAATGTGCGGGGAGCACGTACGCGCCCAGGTGCGGGCCCGGATTGTGGGCCGCGGCCCGAAGGGCGGTCGCGAGCGTGCGCCGGGTGTCTTCCGGATACACGATGGCGTCGATGTATCCGCGCGCGCCGGCGAACCGCGCGTCGAGCTGGTGTTCGTAGTCCTGCCGCATCTCCTCGATCGCGGCCGCCACGTCGGGATCGAGGTCCTTGCCCGCGGCGCGGGCGGCCTCCATGGTCGGGCCGTGCACGGCCTGCACGGCCGACTCGCCTTCCATCACCGCCATCCGGCCGGTGGGCCAGCTGAAGATGAAGTCGGGGTCGAACCCCTGCCCCGCCATCGCGTAGTAGCCGGCGCCGGACGCGTGGTTCACGGTGAGCACGATCTTGGGCACGCGCGCCGTGGCCATCGCCTCGACGAAGCGCGCACCGGCGCGGATGATGCCCTCGTGCTCGGCGTCGGGCCCGACCATGAAGCCGGAGACGTCCTGCACGAAGAGCAGCGGAATGCGCTGGCGGTCGCAGCGGTCGATGAAGTACGCGACCTTGTCGGCGCTCTCGGCATACACGATGCCGCCGAACCGCGGACGCTCGCCCTGGCGGCCCTTGATGAGGCCGCGCTGGTTGGCGATGACGCCCACCGGCATCCCCTCGATGCGGGCGTCGCCGCAGATGATCTCGCGGGCCAACTCGCCCTGAAATTCGTCGATCCGCCCGCCGTCGAGCAGCGCCCTGAGCAGCTCGTGGATGTCGTACGACATCCGGTGGTCGGCGGGGAGCAGGTCGTACAGCACTTCCGGATCGGTGGCCGGAGGCTCGGGCTCGTCCCACGGCGGCAGCGTCGCGTGCGGGAGCATGGGGCCCAGAACGCGGAGCTTGGCGAGCCCGGCGGGATCGTGGTCGGCGGCGTAGTGCGCCACGCCGCTCACCGTGGTATGCGCCTGGGCGCCGCCCAGCGTCTCGGCGTCGATCACCTGCCCCGTGGCGCCCTTCACCAGGTTGGGGCCGCCGAGTCCCATGAACGAGGTGCCCTTCACCATCACGATCACGTCGGAGAGCGCGGGCAGGTAGGCGCCGCCGGCGATGCACGGCCCCATCACCGCGGCGAGCTGCGGCACGTGCAGGTAGCGCCGCATGATGGAGTTGTAATAGAAGATGCGGCTCGCCCCGTACTGGCCGGGGAACACGCCGCCCTGGTAGGGCAGGTTCACGCCGGCCGAGTCCACCAAATAGATGATGGGGATCCGGCAGCGCATGGCGATCTCCTGCGCGCGGAGGATCTTGCGGATCGTCTCGGGCCACCAGGAACCGGCCTTGACCGTGGCGTCGTTGGCCACGATCACCGTCTCGCGTCCGTGGACGATGCCGATCCCGGTCACGACGCCGGCACCGGGCGCCTGACCGTCATACTGGTCGTAGGCCACGAGCAGGCCGACTTCGAGAAAGGGCGTGTCGGGGTCGCAGAGCTTGGCCACGCGCTCGCGGGCGGTGAGCTTTCCCTGCTTGTGCTGGCGCGCGATCTTGTCGGCGCCGCCGCCTTCGCGGAGCCGCGCCTCCAGCTCACGGATCTCGTCGCTCAGCGCACGGAGGCGCGACATCAGGCTTCCTGGTGCGACCGCGCGTCGAACCACTTGCGGATGTAGTCCACCAGCTCGGAGGTCGGCGTGCCGGGACCGAACAGCTCCCCCACCCCCTGCGCCCGCAGCGCGTCCATGTCTTCCTTGGGGATGATGCCGCCGCCGGTGAGCAGGATGTCGTCGCGCCCCTGGGCGCGGAGCAGCTCCTTGACCTTGGGGAAGAGCGTCATGTGCGCCCCGCTCAGGATCGAGAGGCCCACCACGTCGACGTCCTCCTGGATCGCGGCGTTGGCGATCATCTCAGGGGTCTGGTGGAGGCCCGTATAGATGACTTCCATGCCCGCGTCGCGGAGCGCGGCGGCCACCACCTTGGCGCCGCGGTCGTGACCGTCGAGACCGGGTTTGGCTACGAGAACTCGGATGGGGCGCATGGACTGCGTGATTGAGGGATTCCGGGCGGCCGGCGGGAGCCGGCACCCGCAGTCAAGCTAGCGGGGCCGTCGCCGCCGCGGCAACTCGTCGCGGCGCGCCACGAGCAGCATTTCCCCCGATCGTCGGCCCAGGGGACGGTCGCTCCACCCGTCGAACGCGTGCTCCACGATCAGGCCGGCGCGCGCCAGCAGCTCGGCCAGCGCGGTGGGCGTGTAGAGACGGATGCGGTGCTCGCGCTGCCCATGTCCGCCGGGTCCGTACCAGGACGACCGGATCGCGAGTTGTCCGGAGAGCGGATCGAAGGCGCGCTCCTGCGCCACCAGGGTTCCATCGGCCGTGCGCCACCAGTCGCGGGCCAGAAAGCGCGCCATCACGCCGTCGCGATTCCCGCCGTGCCAGATGAGCGTGCCCCCCGGCCTGAGCACGCGGGCCCACTCGGCCGCGGTCGCCGCGTCGTCGCGCGGATCCACGAAGAACCCGAACGAGGTGAACAGGTTGACCACGGCGTCGAATCGCCCGGTCCACCGCGCGGGAAGCTTCCGCATGTCGCCGCGGTGATAGTGGAGCGCGGGCCCCGTGCCGCGCGCGCGGGCGCGGGCCAGCAGGTGGCGCGAGTAGTCGAGCCCGTCCACTCGGAATCCGGCCTCGGCCAGCAGGTGGGCGTGCCGTCCCTGTCCGCACGGCACGTCCAGGATGCGCGCGCCGGCCGGCAGGCCGAGCAGCTCGAGCACGCGCGCCACGTCGCGGCGGGCCTGCTCCTGGGTGAAGATGGGCTCGTACTCGAGCAGGTACTGGGCGTCGAAGTAGTCGCGCCACCAGTCGGGAGAGGATTTCCGGGGCACGCCGGAAGCTAATCGCGGCGGGGCGCCGGTGTTGCTCAGGGCGAGGGCCGGCCGTATCGTAGCCGCATCCGGACCGAGAGGGTCGCATGGTGCCCCAGACCCGTGCAATCGCGATCGCCCTGGCCGTTGCCGCGATCGCCGCGCCGCGCCACGCCGCGGCCCAGAAGGCCGACAGCGCGGTCTTTCGGGGGCGGGTGCTGCGGACGGGCGACCTTGCCCCGCTGTCCGGCGCCGAGGTGTCGCTGCCGGGCCTCGACCGACACACCACGACGGACAGCGCCGGCGCGTTCCGCCTGTCCGGCCTCCCCGTCGGCAGGCAGATCGCCGAGGTGCGCGAGGTCGGCTACACGCTGCGGCAGGATACGATCTCGCTGTTCGACGACTTCGAGGCCGTGCGGACGTACCTGCTGGACCGGCAGCCCACGAGGTTGGACACCGTCCACACCGTGGCCGGGGGCGAACAATACATCTCGCCCATGCTCCGGGCGTTCCAGCAGCGCCTCCGCTCGCACTCCGGCGGCTACTTCATCTCCGACAGCACCTTTCGCCGCAAGGAGAATGAGACGCTCGCCAATCTCGTCGAGGCGCGGATTCCCGGGGTGTCGTGGAGCTACGTGAACGCAAAGCGCGTCCTCGTGTCGACGCGCAAATCGTGCCGCGGTCTCGCGCTGATGCACCCGTGCAGCACGAAGCAGGACTGCTACGTCGCCATCTACGTGGACGGGACGTTGTACTACGACGCGAAGATGGCCGACCAGGGGGTCATGCCCCCCGACATGGAAAAGGACTTCAACGTCGAAACGCTGGCCGGCGCCGAGTACTATCCCGGCGGCGCCAGCGCGCCCGAGGAACTGCACGCCGACGACGACGGGTGCGGGTCGCTCTGGCTCTGGACGCGGGAGAAGTAGGCGGGGCGTGGCGGCCCGACCCCGCTCAGAAGAACACCGGCTCCCGGTAGGCCCCGAACACGTCTTCCATCGCCGCGCGGATCTCGTACAGCGTGCAGTACGAGCGCGCGCAGTCCAGGATGAACGGCATCAGGTTCCCCGTGCCGCGGGCGGCCTCGCGCAGCGCGTCGAGCGTGGTCTTCACCTTCGCGGCGTCGCGCTCGGCGCGGAGCTTGCGCATCCGCTCGTCCTGGCGGCGCGTGGCGTCCTCGCCCACCCGGAGCACGGGGATCGTCAGCTCGTCCTCGTCGGTCACGAACTCGTTGACGCCCACGACCACGCGGCGATGCTGCTCGATCTCCCACTGCTGGCGTGCCGCGGACTCGGCGATCTTGCGCTGCAGCCAGCCGGTCTCGAGACCGCGCACCACGCCGCCCACGCGCTCGATCTCGGCGAACAGCTCCTCGGCCTCGCGCTCCATCTGGTCGGTGAGCGCCTCGATGTAGTACGAGCCGCCCAGCGGGTCGATCACGTTGGGCACGCCGCTCTCGTAGGCCAGGATCTGCTGCGTGCGGAGCGCGACCTGCACGGCCTCTTCGGTGGGCAGGGCGAGCGTCTCGTCCATCGAGTTGGTGTGCAGCGACTGCGTGCCGCCGAGCACGGCGGCCAGCGCCTGGTAGGCCACGCGCACCACGTTGTTCATGGGCTGCTGCGCGGTGAGCGTCACGCCCGCGGTCTGCGAGTGGAAGCGCATCATCCACGACCGCGGGTCCTTCGCGCCGTAGCGCTCCTTCATGTGGCGCGCCCAGATGCGGCGCGCGGCGCGCAACTTGGCGATCTCCTCGAAGAAGTCGTTGTGGATGTCCCAGAAGAACGACAGCCGCCGGGCGAACTCGTCCACGTCGAGGCCACGGGCGATGCCGCGCTCGACGTAGGTGAATCCGTCGGCCAGCGTGAACGCCAGCTCCTGCGCGGCGGTGGACCCGGCCTCGCGGATGTGGTAGCCGGAGATCGAGATCGTGTTCCAGAGCGGCGCGTGCTTCGCGCCCCACTCGAAGCAGTCCACGATCAGCCGCAGCGCGGGCTCGATGGGGAAGCACCAGGCGTGCTGCGCCATGTACTCCTTGAGGATGTCGTTCTGGATCGTGCCGCGCAGCTGCTCGGCCGGCACCCCCTGCTTCTCGCCGGCGGCGATGTAGAACGCCCAGAGGATGATCGCCGGCCCGTTGATCGTCATCGACGTCGAGACCTGATCGAGCGGAATGCCGTCGAACAGCACCTCCATGTCGGCCAGGCTCGAGATCGCGACGCCGGTCTTCCCCACCTCGCCCAGCGAGCGGGGATGGTCGGAGTCGTATCCCATGAGCGTCGGGAAATCGAACGCCGTCGAGAGCCCCGTCTGCCCCTGCTCCAGCAGGAACTTGAACCGCCGGTTGGTGTCCTCGGCGCTGCCGAACCCCGCGAACTGGCGCATCGTCCACAGCCGCCCGCGGTAGCCGGTGGGGTGGATGCCGCGCGTGAACGGATACGCGCCCGGCACGCCGAGGTCGCTCGCGTGGTCGTCGGCGACGTCGAGCGCGGTGTACAGCGGCGCGACCTCAGCTTCCGAATTCACGAACGCGATGTCGCGCGTTTCGCCCTTGGCGAAGCGGGCGCGCCAGGCCTCGACTTCGGCCCGGAGCTTCTCCAACTCGGCGCGCTGCGCGCTGATCGTTTCGGACAGGTCCCGGGTGGACGTCATGGCGTTTCCTGCGAGAGAAGGGTTCCACTGCGCGCGAGCAGCGCGTCGGCCACGGCGAAGGGGTTGGTCGCGCCCTGTTCGAGGGCCGGCAGCTGCTCGTCGAGCCACGCGTTGGTCGCCGCGTCCTTCCAGAGCCGGTCGCGCACGCGGGATTCGACCACGTTCACCACCCGGTCGCGCAGCCGGCGCCGGCGGGGCCGGCGGAGGTGGCGGGTGGGGTCATGTTTTTGAATTTGGGGGTACAGGTGTTCTATATATTTTTTATTTTAATTTTTTT
>JBJKPA010000093.1:0-18007 GCA_046706905.1 Gemmatimonadaceae bacterium | reverse complement strand
GCCACTTTCAATGACATCAAACGCTCCATGGATCCGGTGCTGCGGCCCGGCCCGGCTCCCTGCCGGGCGCGCCGCGCGCCTCATCCGCCGTTCGTCACATCGACCTGGAAGACACTCGCCGCCCACGTCCATCGGCAGGCCCTGAGCCTGCACACTGCGTTCGGGCCCAGCCGGCCGGAGCCGGCGACCCGCGACCGCCATCTGGCGCTGACCGCCGCCGGGGAAACAGGCGGCAGGACGGGCAGGCGCATTAACAATAACAGAACGCACCGCCCCATCGGGAGGTGCGCGCCCGCCATGTGCGCTGCGTTACTTCGCGCGCGCCGACGCCCCCCGGGGAAGCCGAGCGATTTAGTCGGGTTCCGCCCGCGGCCACCTGGCGCAGGGGACGCCGGGCGTCGGTCGGCATAGATTGGGGCGATGCGCGACTACTTCCTCATCCGCGTCCTCGAGATCGCCTGGGCCCTCGGCGGACTCACCATCGGCGCCGTGATCGGCTACGTGATGGCCTCGGGAGCGGCCACGCCGGCTGCGCGCAACCGGCGTGCCCTCTGGCTCGCCGTCGGGACACTCCTCGCGTTCTACCTCGACGTCGGCGCGTACTACCGGGTGTTGGCGCAGGGGCAGTACCTGCCCCGTGCGGCGATGGCGGCCATCGCGATCGCCGCCATGCTCGGCATCGTGTCCGTCGTGACGGCGATCGTGGCCTCGGCCAAGCGCATCCGATGGATCCCGGGCTCGGCCATCCGCTACAGGGGCCAGCTGTTCGTGAGCACGTGCTACGGCGCCTTCCTGCTCGGGATGGTCGCCTACCTCGTCGTCTATCCGCGCACGGCGTGGGTGTTCCGCACGGCGGTCGCACTCTCCGCCGGTCTCGGGGCGCTCCTCGCCGTGCCGGCGGAAGGGTCCAAGCTCCCCGGATGGGCCACGCGGCTCAACGTGATCACGGGGGTCGCCGCCGGTTACGCCGGCTATGCCACCGGGGACGTATTTCTGATGCTGATGGGGGGCATCCTGGCGGCGGCGGCATTCATGCTGAGTCGGTGAGTCGGTGAGTCGGTGAGTCGGAGGGGCAGACCGAGTGCCAGCCTCCCACTTCGAGCGCAACATTCGGATAGCGGCGCCGGGCCGAAGCCCTAGCTTCCGGCCCATGGCCCGCCACGCTCCCGCTCCGATTTCATCGCCGACCCGGCCGTCGGACCGCGACGCCTGGCGTGCCGTCACGGAGCGCGACGCCCGCTATGACGGGCGCTTCGTGTACGCGGTGACGTCGACCGGGATCTTCTGCCGCCCATCGTGTGCTTCCCGCCGTCCCCGGCGCGATCGCGTGCGCTTCTTCGCGAGCCCGGCGGCCGCTGAGCGCGCCGGGTTCCGCCCCTGCGAACGCTGCCGCCCACGGGCCGACCGCGCCGCGGAGCGGCCGTCGCTCGTCACGCGCGCCCTCGAGCGTCTCGATACGCATCCCGACCGGCCGCTTCCGCTCGCCGAGCTGGCCGCCGCGCTCGGGTGCAGCCCCTATCACTTGCAGCGCACCTTCAAGCGTGCGATCGGCATCTCGCCGCACGAGTACCGGGACGCGCTGCGCAAACGCCGCTTCACCGAGCGGCTCCGCGCCGGAGATACCGTGAGTCGTGCCACCTACGAAGCCGGGTACGGGTCGAGCAGCCGCGTGTACGGCCGGCGCGAGGTGCGCGCGGGCATGACGCCGGCGGTCTACCGCCGCCGCGCGACGGGAAAGTCGATTCGCTACGTGACGGTGGGCGCGCCGCTCGGACGCCTGCTCGTCGCGTACACCGACGAGGGCGTATGTGCCGTGGAACTGGGCGATGACGACGCGACGCTGGAGCGCACGTTGCGCGCCGATTTCTCGGGGGCCGACGTCGCGCGCGCGCGCGGCGCCAACGACGCGTGGGTGGCCGCGATCGCCGATCTGGCCAGCGGGCGAGCGCCGGCACGCGACGTTCCGCTCGACGTCCAGGGCACGGCGTTCCAGTGGAAAGTGTGGAAGGCCCTCCAACGCATTCCGCTCGGCCAGACGCGCTCGTATGCCGAGGTCGCGCGTGCGATCGGCTCGCCGACCGCGGTGCGCGCCGTGGCCAGCGCCTGCGCGCGGAACCCGGTGGCGCTCGTCGTTCCCTGCCATCGCGTCGTCAAGGCGAACGGCGACTCCGGGGAGTACCGGTGGGGCGCCGAGCGTAAGGCGCGGCTGCTCGAAGCGGAACGAAAGGCCGGCGAGCGATAGACGCCCCTCCCCGTTCGCGGGTTCAACCTTCCATGGCGGCGCGCTGTCCAAGCGGGTGCACGCGCAAACCCCACCACCTGAGGCAACCCGCTCATGTCCGGAAATCGGCTTCTGGCCGCCACATTCGCCCTTCTCGCCCTTGGATGCGCCCGTCCCGTTTCCACCCTCGCATTGCAGGGCGACGGAGGGGGCCGGCCCTTCACCTGGTCCGGGGCGATGCGACCGGGCGCCGTGCTCACGATCCGGAACTTCAATGGCCGGATCGACGTGCGGGCGGGCACGGGCGACCGGGCGGAGGTTCGCGCCGAGCGGTCCTCGTCGCGGTCGTCGGGCGATCTGACCTTCGAGGCGAGACACGATGGCAACGACGTCTCGGTGTGCTCGGTGTGGCGCGGCCACAGCGCCTGCGACGGCTCGCGGGGGTGGGATTGGGGTGACGACCATGACGGCCGCGACACGCGCGCCACGATCACGGTGACGCTCCCCGAGGGCGTCGCACTGCGCGGCGGCACCGGCAACGGCGACGTGAGCGTCGAGGGCACGGGCGGAGACGTCAACATCGCCACCGGCAACGGCGACATCCGCGTGTCCGGCACCGCGGGCGCGGTCAAGGTGTCTTCGGGGAACGGCAGTCTGGACGTGTCGGGTGCCACGGGGAGTGTGAACGCGAGCACCGGGAACGGACGGGTACGGGTGACCACGGGGGGCGGCCCGGTTCGCGCCAGCACGGGCAATGGGGACATCTCCGTGCGCATGGGCGCGGACCGCTCGGGCGACGACATGAGCTTCTCCACCGGGCGCGGCGACGTCGACCTCACCGTGCCGACCGGGATCAACGCGGACTTCGACGCGTCCACCGGGTGGGGCTCGATTCACACCGATTTCCCGATTCACGTCGAGGGGTCGTTGAATCCACGGCACATCCGTGGCACGATCGGCCGCGGAGGACCGCGCATCCACATTTCCACCGGATTCGGGAGCGTCGACCTGCGCAAGGGAAGCTGACGGCGGGGGCGTTCCCCCCTGGTCGCCGCGGACGGGTCCGGGTTATGATCCGCCATGTCACTTTCCCCGGTGGCACCTGCGGCGCAGGGACCGTTCTCGATCCCCGCCGACCTGACGTACATCGCGCTCCTGTTCGCGCTCTTCGTGGTTCCGAAGGCACTGCAGCGCTATCGGGTGCCCGACGCCGTGACCTGCCTGCTGCTCGGCTTCGGCGCGGCGGCGGCGGGGCTGGAGCGCGGGAATCAGACCGTCGAGCTCCTCTCCACCTTCGGGATTACGGCGCTGTTCCTGTTCGCCGGACTGGAGATCGACGCGCGCGAGCTGCGCCGCGATCTGCGGACGCTGGTGCAGCACGTCGTGTTCTGGTCGGTGCTCGTCGTGGTCGTGGCCGCGGTGGTCGTGCGCCTGCTGCACCTCTCGTGGCGTGCTTCGGCGCTGACGTCGCTGGCGCTGGTCACGCCTTCCACCGGGTTCATCCTCTCGTCGCTGCGGGTCTCGGGGCTCACGCCGTCGGAGCAGTTCGCCGTCAAGACGAAGGCCGTGGGATCGGAGCTGGTGGCGCTGGGCGCGATGTTCTTCATCCTCCAGACCACGTCGTGGGAACGGTTCGCCGTGGCGACGATCGCCATGATCCTGATCGTGGCCTTCATTCCCTTCGCGTTCCGCGTGTTCGCGAACCGGATCGCACCCTTCGCGCCGCGGTCGGAGTTCGCGTTCCTGCTGATGGTCGCGGTGGTCTGCGCATACGCCACGCGGGCGCTCGGCGTGTACTACCTCGTGGGCGCATTTCTCGTCGGCGTCGCCGCGCAGCGATTCCGCGTGCAGTTGCCCGCGATGTCGTCGGAGAAGATGGTGGATGCACTCGAGGCATTCGGCTCGGTGTTCATCCCGTTCTACTTCTTCGCCGCCGGCACCCACGTCGAGCTGGAGCACGTGCAATGGATCGCCGCCGCGATCGCGGCGGGATTCCTGGTCGTGGTCACGCCGGCGCGGATCTTCGCCGTGGCCGCGCACCGCCGCGTCGCGCTGCGTGAAACGTTCGCGCAGAGCCGTCGCATCGGCATCGCGCTCCTGCCCACGCTCGTCTTCACGCTCGTGCTGAGCAACCTGCTGCGCACGACGTACGCCGCGCCGACCTGGCTCGTGGGCGCGCTGGTGATCTACACCGTGGTCAACACGCTCGTGCCCGGCTTCGTGCTCCGCGGCCAGGTGCCCGAATTCAGCGACCCGCTGGCCGAGCCCGCGTCCGAGCTCGAAGCGCCCATGCCATGACCGGCCGCGATGCGGCCCACGATCCGGGAGTGGCGCCGGCGCTGGAACGAGCGGGCGCCACCGGAGTGGAAGAGCTGCCCGTGCTCCGTGCCCCGTCGGGCGCCCGGATCCGGATCGGCACCGCGAGCTGGACCGATCCGACCATGATCGCACCGGGCGTGTTCTACCCCGATGGGGTGGCCTCGCCCGAAGCGCGGCTGCGCTACTACGCGTCGCGTTTCCCGCTCGTCGAGGTCGACTCCACCTACTACGCGATTCCGGCGCGCCGGATGGCCGTCCTGTGGACGGAACGCACGCCCGACGACTTCGTTTTCAACGTCAAGGCACACGCGCTGATGACCGGCCAGCCGACCGAGACGTCGCGCCTGCCCAAGGCGATTCGCGACGCACTCCCCGCCTCACAACGGGAGAAGAAACGCCTCTACGCCAAGGACCTGCCGGCCGAATTGCTCGACGAGGCCTGGCGCCTGTTCCTCGACGCGCTCGATCCGCTTCGCGCAGCGGGCAAGCTCGGCACGATTCTCCTCCAGTATCCGCGCTGGGTGCGGCCGTCGCGCGCCAATGCCACGTTGATCGAAGATGCCCGCCGCCGGCTGGACGACCGCTCGGCCGCCGTGGAATTCCGCCATCGCGACTGGCTGGCCGAAGGAACGCGCGAACGGACCTTCGCGCTGCTCGAGCGCAACGCGTTCGCGTACGTCGCCGTGGACGAGCCACAGGGATTGGAAAGCAGCGTGCCGCCGGTGAGCGCAGCGACGAGCCGCGCCCTGGCCGTCGTGCGCTTCCACGGACGGCGGGCCGAGTTCTGGGAGGGCGCGGTGGCGAAGGTGAGCGAGCGATTCCGCTACCTGTACGACGGGGGCCAGCTCGCCGAGTGGGTCTCCAAGGTACTTGCCCTCGCCGAGCGCGCCGAGGAGGTGCACCTGGTATTCAACAACTGCTATGCGAACTACGGAACGACGAATGCGAAGGAGATGGGGCGGTTGCTCGGTGAGACGGTAGGACGGTAGGACGGTAGGACGGTAGGACGGTAGGACGGATAACTGCGAAACGCCGTTCACCGTCATACGGTCCTACCGTCCTACCGTCTTACTCTCCATACGGAATCCAGATGTTCTTCACCTGCGTCGCCTCGCGCAGATATTCCCGCCCCTCGCCCTGCGCAGCGTCCAGCCACTCGCGGTCGTGCCACGAGCACCAGGTGCGCTTCATGTTCGCCGCCGACGCCGATTCCACCATTCGCACGACGTCACGCGGGCCGAAATACCAGACGGCCTCGACGTCGTCGTGGTCCGCCAGCACCTTGATCAGCGCCGTCGCATCGCCGGTCACGATGTTCACCACGCCGGCCGGCAGGTCCGAGGTCTCCAGCACCCCGTAAAAGTCGGTCGCCGAGAGCGGGTGCGCCGATGACGGTATCGCGATCACGGTGTTCCCGGTCGCGATGGCCGGCGCGACGAGTGACACGAATCCGAGCAGCGGATGGCTCTCCGGACACCCGATCCCGATCACGCCGATCGGTTCGTTCATCGCCAGGGCCACGCCGCGGATCGGCACGTGGTGCACCGCGCCGTCGTACTTGTCCGCCCACGCCGCGTAGGTGAACAGCCGCGAGATCGCCGCCGTCACCTCGCGCCCAGCCGCCCGACTGCCGGCACCCGTCATTGCCCGCAGGCGATCCGCGAACTCCGACTCCCGCACCGAGAGGTTCTCGGCGATGTAGTAGAGGATCTGCGCACGCAGATGGCCCGTGGACTTCGACCAGCCCGGCCACGCCTTGTGCGCCGCTTCTACCGCGTTGCGGATGTCCTTGCGGTTCCCCTCGCCGACCTCGCCCACCACGCGGCCGCGCGGGCTCACGATCGTCCGGCTGTAGCCCTGGTCGGGACGCACCTGCTTGCCACCGATGAACAGCTTGGGCGTGCGGTCCACCGGCGGTGGTCCGTGCCCGCGCGGCGTGCCATCGATGGCTTCGGCGGCCGTCGCCGCCGCCGACTCGTACTCCGCTCCGTCCGATTCCCAGTCCGCCGTGAGGTACTCCCACATCCCCTCTCGCCCGCCCTCGCGCCCGAACCCGCTCTCGCGGTAGCCGCCGAACCCGGCCGACGCGTCGAACAGGTTCGTCGAGTTGATCCACACCACGCCGGCCTTGATCTTCGGCGCGATGTCGAGCGCGAGGTTGATGTTCTCCGTCCACACGCTGGCCGCGAGTCCGTACGGCGTGTTGTTGGCCAGCGCCACGCTCTCCTCGGGCGTACGGAAGGTCATCTCGACCAGCACCGGCCCGAAGATCTCCACCTGCGCGATCGTGGACGCCGGCTCGACGTCGGTGAACAGCGTGGGCGGATAGAAGTAGCCCTCCGTGGGACAGGCCCACGACGGCTGCCACATCCTGGCGCCCTCGGCGATCCCCTTGTCCACCAGCCCGCGAATGCGTTGGAGCTGCACCGGCGCGACGATCGCGCCCATGTCCACCGCCTTGTCCAGCGGCGACCCGAGGCGCAGCGTCTCCATCCGCGCGCGCAGCTTGGCGAGCAGACGCTCGGCCACCCCTTCCTGCACGAGCAGGCGCGAGCCCGCGCAGCAGACCTGCCCCTGGTTGAACCAGATCGCGTCCACCACGCCTTCCACGACGCTGTCCAGGTCGGCGTCCTCGTACACGATGAACGGACTCTTGCCGCCCAGCTCGAGACTCAGCTTTTTGCCGCTTCCCGCCGTCGCGCGGCGGATGATGCGGCCCACCTCGGTCGAGCCCGTGAACGCGATCTTGTCCACGTCGTCGTGCTCCACGATCAGGCGCCCCGTGTCGCCGTCGCCGGTGACGACGTTGACCACCCCGTCGGGAATCCCGGCCCGCTGCGCGATCTCGCCGAACAACAGCGCCGAGAGCGGCGTGAACTCCGCCGGCTTGAGCACGACCGTATTCCCCGCGGCCAGCGCCGGCGCGATCTTCCACGACAGCATGAGCAGCGGGAAGTTCCACGGGATGATCTGCCCCACCACGCCCACCGCATGGTAGCCCGCGAATTCCGTGTCGAGGAGCTGCGCCCATCCGGCGTGGTGGTAGAAGTGCCGGGCGACGAGCGGGATGTCGATGTCCCGCGTTTCGCGGATGGACTTGCCGTTGTCCATGCTCTCCAGCACCGCGAACAGGCGCGAGTGCTTCTGCACCTCGCGGGCCAGCGCGTAGAGATACCGCGCCCGCGTGTGGCCGCTCAGCTTCCGCCAGGCAGGCAACGCCTCGCGCGCGGCCGCCACCGCCGCCGAGACGTCGGCCGCGGTTCCCTGCGACACGCGCGCCAGCACCGCCGCCGTGGACGGATTGATCACCTCGAACGTCGCGCCGGGCGCCGTCCACCGGCCACCGATGAAATGCCCGAACGCCCGATCGTGGGCAGTCAGCCATTTCACCGCCTCGGCGTCGCTCTCCGGCGCCGGGCCGTACTCCATCGTCTCGAAGATCGCGGAAACACTCGCCATGTCGCGCTCCTCTCTAGCCCATGGGCTGGCGGTACGCCGCTGCGTACCGGCCGGTGAGGAACATCTCGAGCTGCCGCTCGATGTCGGTGAGCAGCGAGCTGGCACCGAATCGGAACAGGTCCGCACGCAGCCAACGGTTTCCCAG
Organism: Gemmatimonadaceae bacterium; assembly: GCA_046706905.1. GTDB lineage: Bacteria > Gemmatimonadota > Gemmatimonadetes > Gemmatimonadales > Gemmatimonadaceae > JAGWRI01. Next base: position 9,863 of record JBJKPA010000093.1, on the reverse strand, counting down.
CTCTTCCTTCATCAGGTACATGAATTCGAGCGCCTGCTTCGCCGTGCGGATCCCGCCCGCCGGCTTGAATCCCACGGCGTAGCCGGTCTCCTCGAAGTACTCGCGGATCATCCGCGCCATGACGAGCGCGAACGGCATCGTCGCGTTCACGCCCTCCTTGCCGGTGGACGTCTTGATGAAATCGGCGCCGGCCTGCATCGCCACCAGGCTGGCTCGCGCCACGTTGCCCAGCGTCGCCAACTCGCCGGTGGCGAGGATCGCCTTCATGTGCGCGTCCCCGCACGCGGCGCGGAACGCCTTCACCTCGTGGTACAGCGCCTCGTAGTTGCCCGTGAGCACGTGCGAGCGCGTGATCACGATGTCGATCTCCCGCGCCCCCGCCGCCACCGACGCGTGGATCTCCTCCAGGCGCTGTTCGAACGGATTCAGCCCCGCCGGAAAGCCGGTGGACACCGCCGCCACCGGGATGTTCGTGCCCCGCAGCGCTTCCACCGCCGTGGGAACGAGCGCGTGATACACGCACACGGCGCCCACCGTGATGCCGAGCGACTCCGCGCCCAGGCCGCGCACGACATCCTCCCGCACGGGATGGATCGCCTTGGCGCACAGCCGGCGGACGTTCCCGGGCGTGTCGTCGCCCGAGAGCGTGGTCAGGTCGATGAGCGTGACGGCACGCAGCAGCCACGCCGCCTGCCATTCCTTCTTCACCGTGCGGCGGGTGGGAATCGTGGCCGCCCGGCGCTCGACCGCGCTGCGGTTCACGCGCACGGCGCGGACGAGGTCCAGATCCAGGGGGGTCCCGGGGTTCCGCTCGACGTGGCCGGCCGGGGGTTCATGGCGCGGCTCCGTGACCAGGTACGGCCGGGGTCCGTGGCCGCCTGGGGGGGCGCTTCGCGCCACCGGGTCGGAATGGCGATTGACGGTCATGGGTGCGACGGGTACGGCATCGCGGACGAGATGCCCGGATGGACCTTTATACTAATGTCCCCCAATCGCTTCCGCACACACGACCGCCCCGCCCGGCATCGGCCGGCGGGGCGGTCCCGGGGGTTACTCCTCGGTCAGCAGGCCCAGGTGCAACGCGAACTGGACGTACTCCGAACGGTGCTGCAGACCCAGCTTCTCCTGGATCCGCTGCTTGTAGGTGTCCACCGTCTTCGGGCTGATGAACAGCCGCTGGCCGATTTCCGGCGCCGAGTAGCCCTGCGCGACGAGGCGGAGCACGTCGCGCTCCCGCTGCGTGAGGCGCTCGAACTTCGTGCGCTCGTCGATGTGCTCGGCCTTCTTCCGCAGTCCGCCGGCCAGCACCCGGGCCGCCGACGGCTGGAGATACGTGTCGCCGTGCGCCACCGCGCGCACCGCGTCCACGAGCTCCCGGTCGGCTGCGCTTTTCTGCAGGAATCCGCTCGCCCCGCTCTCCAGCAGCGGGACCAGCGCCTCGTCCGGTGAGTGCATGGTCAGGATCAGGATCTTGGTCCGCGTGCCCGAAGAGGCGAGGGTCTTGGTCGCCTCGGCGCCGTCCATCTGCGGCATCGAGAGGTCCATGACCAGGACGTCGGGATCCATCTTCTCGGTCATCGCGACGGCGTCCGCGCCGTTGGCGACTTCCCCGACGACCTGGATGTCCTTGGCGCCGCCCAGCACGGCCTTCAGTCCCGCGCGAACCACGGTGTGGTCGTCCGCGAGGACGACGCGAATGATGTCGTTGGTCACTGGTTCAGTTCCTCGTGAACGGTGGCCGTAGCGACCACACTGGTTCCACTCCCGGGCGCGCTCGAGATCTGCATCTCGCCGCCCGCGTGGGCGAGCAACTCGCGCGCCCGAAACAAGCCGATTCCGGAGGACGCCCGCTCGGCTGCGCCGACGTCGAATCCCATCCCGTCGTCCTCCACCCGCAACGTGATCGTCGGGCCGTCCCGTGACAGACCGATCCATACCGTGCCCGCGTGCGCGTGCCGCTCCACGTTCCGTACCGCCTCGTCCGCGACTCGATAGAGGGCCGTGACGAGTGCCTGCGGCAACGCCGTCACTTCGCGATCCGCCGAAACCTCGACGGCCAGATTGCTGCGGCGCGACGTTCGCCGGCCCAGTGCTTCGAGCGCGGCCGGCAGGCCGAACTCGCCGAGCAGTCCGGGATACACCGACTCGGCCACCGACTGCACGTCCTCGACCATCCTGGCGGCGATGTCGCGTGCCGCGACCAGATTCGGCGCCACCGCCGGGTCGGGACACTCGCGAACGGCCGCCGACAGGTGCATCGCCAGCCCCGACAGCTGCTGCGCCGTCGCCTCCCGGAGCTCCTCGGCGATGTGCGCGTGTTCCGCTTCACGGACCCGGAGGCTCTGCCGCACCAGATGCTGAATCCGCGCCCGGTCGCTCTCCACGCGGCTCATCAGCCGGTTGAGCGCGTCGGCCAGCTCGGCGATCTGCGCGTCCGCCAGCCGCGACATCGGCGCCCGTGCCGAGAAATCACCGTCCGCCACCCGCCGCGCGACTTCCTGCAACTCGTCGAGCGGCACCAGCGCGAGCCGAACCAGCAGCGCGTTCGCCACGAAGCTGATCGCCAGGGCCACACATACCAGGGCGAACAGCCCGGGATGTCCGAAAATCGCCGACACCGTCAGCGCCGCGAGCGCGACCAGGAGGTTCGCGCCCAGCAGCTTTCCGATGAGCGGCATCCGCAGGATGCGCTCGATCAGGCTCCACTTTCGGGCCGAGGCTGTCGGGAACACGTCGGACTTGGCGGAGGACAGAAAGGCTGGGGGGTGGGGATGGGTTGTCGTCACCCGGTGAATGCCTCCAACCGCACAACGACGCGCCCCGGTCCAAGCACCGTGAAGCGGGCTCGGGCCGGGGACGACCATCGGGAAAATGTCCCGCGTTGGGCGATCATGGAATCGGTCATCCGCTGGGCTTTCGACGGCTCAACCTATGGCTGAGGCCCCACTTGGACTGTCGGGTTTGCGCGGGCTTGCCCTCAGGCATTTTCAGGAACAATGTAAGGGAAATCCCCACAGCCCGCATCTCCGCACCGTTTCCGCCCGCTCATTATCCTTCTTTTGGATCCCCCTGATCGCTCCCTCATGACAGCCCCTCTTCCCGGGTCGGTTCTTGCCGCCATCATCGGCATTTCGGCCGATGCGATAATCGCCGTTGATCGTGATCAGCGCATCACTTTCTTCAACGACGGGGCAGCGCGCATCTTCGGATACGCTCCGGAAGAGGTCATGGGCGAGCCGCTCGACTTGTTGCTCCCGGCCGCTGCCCGCACGATGCATCGGGAGCATTTCGAGCACTTCATCAAATCCCCGACAGCCGCCCGCCGCATGGGCGAGCGTCAGGAGATTGCCGGTCGGCGAAAGAACGGTGAGGAATTCCCTGCCGAAGCGGCCATCGCCAAGCTCGAGAGCCGTGGGGAGTTCTACGCATCCGTCGTCCTGCGCGACGTGACCGAGCGGAAGGTGATGGAACGCCGGCAGCGGTTCCTCCTCGAGGCCTCGGAGCAGCTCGCGTCGGTGGTTGCCCTGAGCGACACGCTTTCGCTTCTGGCCAGGCTCTGGATTCCGACGTTCGCCGACGTGGCGGTGGTGGAGATGGAGGATCCGCCGGACCTCTACCACCTGCGAGCCTCACGGAACGCGGATACGGGCATTCTGACCGTGGAGCCCCTGGTCGTCGATCACGGGGAGTGCGCGCCTGCGCCCGGCACCGATCTGCTCATGTCACAGCGCGTGGCGGCCGTTCCTCTCCCGGTCGCGCTCGAAGCGATTCCGCCCGCCCATCGCGAGGCCGTAGAAGCGATCGCCCCCGACTCGGCGCTCGTGGCCTCGCTCCGCCTGCGCGGCGCGGCAATCGGCCGGGTGATCATGTTCTCCGCGCACCGGGACGCCCATACGGCAGGGGAATTGGCGCTGGCCGACGAACTGGCTCGCCGCGAGACGGTGGCGCTCGAGAACGCGCGGCTGAACGAACGGCTGCAGCGGGCCATCCGCGCCCGCGACGACACGATGAGCGTGGTGTCGCACGACCTGCGCAACCCGGTGAACGCGGTGAAGATGCTCGCCGGTGCCCTGCTTCAGCGCGCAAAAGAGGATCGACTGCCCGATGACGTGCGTGAACAGATCAGCGTCGTGCGCAGTGCCGCGCAGCAGATGGATACGCTCATTCAGGACCTTCTCGACTTCAGCCGGGCCGAGGCCGGCCGGTTCGGCGTGGACACGAAGACCGTGTCCACCGACCGGCTGTTGCGGAACGCGCTGCGCACCCTCGCGCCGCTGGCGACCGACAAGGGAGTCCGGGTCGTGATGGAATGGCCCGATACGCTTCCTGACGTGAACGTGGATCCGGAGCGCATCGTGCAGGTGGTGTCGAACGTCGTCGGCAACGCGATCAAGTTCACGCCCACGGGAGGCACGATCACGGTGACCGCCGCCGTGCGCCCGGATGCGGTGCTGGTCTCGGTGACCGACACGGGGCCCGGGATCTCACCCGATCACCTGCCGCACATCTTCGACCGATACTGGCAGTCCAGCCGCCGCAACCGCGGCGCCGGACTCGGCCTCCCGATCGCCAAGTCGATCATCGAGGCCCACGGGGGGCGCATCTGGGCCGAGAGCGCGTCAGGCGCCGGCGCCGTGTTCCACTTCACGCTGCCGCTCTAGCGCGTCACCGTGGTCTATTAGTAGCTGTACGCTACTAACGCGTGTGTCGCGTCGTGGTAGCGCGCCTCGTCACCGACCCACCGAGTCACTGACAGTCCGTCTCACCACCAGACTGTCCAACCCCGGCATCCACGACGCGATGCCGACGGAGTCGGCGGGGGGCAGGTGCCCCGTCCGCCCCAGTTCTCCCCGTGCGGCCGACACGGCATCCGACCGTTTGATCCAGAGCTGCGTCGCCATGTCGTAGCGCGCCAGCACGTTGTGCAGCCAGTACGGGCGGTTCTCCCTGAGCCACGCCTGTTGGTAGAGATCGCGGGTCAGCGAGTATCCGTCGCGCAGATCGAACGCCAAACCATTCATGCCGGAGATGTCGATCAGCTCCGACCCCGGCGACTCGATGCGTTGGTCCGGCGGCACCGTCGTGTCCGACGCGGCGGCGTAGAGCTGCACGATCTGGTCCGCGAACTCGAACTTCATCCCGATGAAGTCGATCTTCCGCGCCCCGAGCGCCATCGCGTCCACCGCGTCCATGTTGCGGTGCACGAACGGACGGGCCTGGTCGATCAGCACCATCGACGACTCGGCGAGAATCCGCAGGCGGTGCACCACCGGGCGGATCTTCTGGGCCACGATCTGCCCGCTGGGCGAGTACGGGTCCATCCAGAAGAGGCCGTCGCTCGCGTCGCCCACGCCGACGCTGTCCAGCAAGGCGTGCGCCGCCGACAGCTTGAGCTGCGCGGCGTCGATCCGCCCGGTCGAGTCGCCGTTGAACACCTGGCCGTAGGCCGCTTCGAACGCGGGGATGCTCGACTCCCCCGGCTGCCACGCCGCGGCGGCCCCGAACAGCGCGCCGTACCACACCTGGTTGAAGATCGCCTCGCCGTCGTCGTCCCACGACGTGTTGAGCACGCCGGTCGCTCCCAACCGCTGGCCGTCGCGCACGAACCCCTGAATGTTGCGCAGCGCGACGTAGTTGTCGGGGTAGACGCGGCTCCAGTTGCTCACCCCGGGCGCGACCCACGTCTCCATCCCGGCCCGCCGGAACGGATCGATCGCGCGGTCGAAGCTCTTGGACGGCCCGTATCCCCACGCCACCGCGATCATGTCCTTTGGCAGCGTCTTGACCAGCTCGGGGCTGCCGCTCGCGATGTCGCCCCAGAACAGCAGCCGCTTATGCAGCGGTTTGAGCGTCGAGTCGATGGACTTGAGAAAATCGATATAAACCTGGCCGAGCCCCTGCTGCTGGACCAGCGCCTGGGTCTGCCCCTTGCCCAGCTCCTGCGTCTCGTCCGCGCCGAGGTGCACGAACCGGCTCGGGAACAGCGAGTCGATCTCCCAGAACATCTGCTTGATCAGCTGGAGCGAACCCGGCTGCCCCGGCGCCAGCACCGATCCGTGCGGCGTTTCGGCGAGATCGGAGTAGAGATCGTACTTCAGGATGTGGTGCAGGTGCCCGAACGCTTCCTGCTCGGGAATCACGTCGATGTGGTACTTCGCCGCGTACGCCACCAGCTCCCTCACCTGCGCCGGCGTCATCGCGCCGCCCGGCGGCGCGAACACGGGGTTCTCGCCGTAGTAGAGCGTGTTCTCGAAGTACGGAGAGAAGACGTTGATCTTGTACGCCGCCAGCGTGCGGATCTGGTACTTCTGGAATTCCGGCGTCGGCATCGGCCCGCGCGAGAGATCGGCGTGGAAGCCGCGATAGCGCATCGCCGGCCAGTCGCGCACCGTCGCCAGGTGAAGCACGGCGCGCGATCCCTGTCCCGTGACGAGCTGCTTCACCGTCTGCGCGCCGTAGAACACGCCGGCCCCCGTACGCCCCACGATCGCCAGTCGGTCGCCCGTCGCGACGATCACGTAGCCCTCGGCGTTCATCGAGTCGGACCACGCGACGTGCCCCTCGCGCAGGAGCGCCCGTCCGCGGGCCGTGCCCTCGCGCACCAGCTCCACGCGCGCCGAAGCCGAGCCGCCGTACGTCACACGGATCTGGTCGGCCTTGAGTGCGTCGCCCAGGTCGCGGGCCGCGAATCGGTCTTCGGAGCCGGCCGGCAGCTCGATGGAGATGCCTCGCCTGAGGGTCAGGTCATGCGTCCGCGTGACCTGCCGCGGCTGCGGGATCAGGGCGAGGGTCGTGTCGGAAGTCTGGGCGGCGGCCGGAACCGCGAGGAGCAGGGCCAGGATGGAAATTCGCATCGGGAAACGATGCAGGAGCGCCGGTCGGACGGCAATCCGCCCGTCCACCCTTGCCAGGCGGCCGGCCGGCCGGCAGATTCAATCCGTTGATCCGGATGAATTGATGACAGCCGTCGCCGACGTCTTCGACCGCCTCTCGGCCCTCGCCGATCCCACTCGCGCCCGTCTGCTCGCCGTCCTCGAGGACCACGAGCTCACCGTGCGCGAGTTGTGCACGGTCGTCCAACTTCCGCAGTCCACGGTCAGCCGGCATCTCAAGGTGCTGAGCGACGACGGGTGGGTGGCCGTGCGCGGCGAGGGCACCAGCCGGTTCTACCGGATGGCGGCCACTCGCCAGGACCCGGTGCCCCAGAAGCTGTGGACCGTGGTCCGCGGCCAGGTCGAGGATTCGCCGGCCACCCGTCAGGACGCCCGCCGGCTGGAGAGCGTACTCCGGCTCCGCCGGGACCGGTCCAAGAGCTATTTCTCCGCCGCCGCCGGCGACTGGCACCGCGTGCGGACCGACCTCATCGGGCCCCGCACCGACCTGCTCGCGATGCTCGACCTGCTCGATCCCGACCTCGTCGTGGGCGACCTGGGGTGCGGCACGGGCCAGATCACCGAGGCCCTTTCGCCCTGCGTCCGCCGGGTGGTGGCGGTGGACGAATCGGGCGCCATGCTCAATGCCGCGCGCCGCCGGTTCGCGAAGACCGAGAACGTCGAGGTCCGCGCCGGATCGCTCGAGGCGCTGCCCGTCGCCGCGCGCGAACTCGACGTGGCCGTCATGTGCCTCGTTCTGCACTTCGTGCTCGACCCGGCCCGCGCGTTCGCCGAGGCGCATCGCGTGCTGCGCCCGCGCGGCCGGCTGTTGATCGTCGATTTCACCCCGCACGCGCGCGACCAGTACACCATGGATTCCGGCCACGTCTGGCAGGGATTCGACGCCGCGCAGCTCGAGAGTTGGCTGCGCGATGCCGGATTCCACGACGTGCGCTACCGGGAAATCCCCGCCGATCCCGCGGCGCGCGGCCCCGCGCTCTTCTCGGCCCTCGCGCGACGCGGGCGGTCGTGACCACTGTTCATTCCGACTCTTTCGAGGCTCCAGCCATGAGTACCGCCGTGAAAGCCGATCAGTCCGCCAAGCCGTCCGCCGCGCGCCCCCCGTTCAAGGTCGCCGACCTCTCCCTGGCCGAGTTCGGCCGCAAGGAGATCCGGCTCGCCGAGCAGGAGATGCCCGGCCTGATGGCGCTCCGCGCCGAATATCGCGGCAAACGCCCGCTCGAGGGCGCGCGGATCATGGGCTCGCTGCACATGACGGTGCAGACCGCTGTGCTGATCGAGACGCTGGTCGAGCTGGGCGCCGACGTGCGCTGGGTCTCGTGCAACATCTTCTCCACGCAGGACCACGCCGCCGCCGCGGTCGCGGTTGGCCGCGACGGCACGCCGGAGAATCCCAAGGGAACGCCGGTGTTCGCCTGGAAGGGGGAGACGCTCGAGGAGTACTGGTGGTGCACCGAGCAGGCGCTCATGTGGCCCGACGGCGCCGGCCCGAACCTGATCCTCGACGACGGCGGCGACGCGACGCTGCTCGTGCACCGGGGTGTGCAGTTCGAGAAGGCGGGCAAGGTGCCGGCGTTCGACGCCGCCAACGACCCCGAGGAGTGGGGAGTGATCCTCGACCTGCTGCGCGCCGAGCAGGAGAAGCACCCGGGCCGGTGGACCAAGCTCGCTGCCGGCGTGCGCGGCGTGTCGGAGGAGACGACCACCGGCGTGCATCGCCTCTACGAGATGATGCGCGACGGGACGCTGCTCTTCCCGGCGATCAACGTCAACGACTCGGTGACGAAGTCGAAGTTCGACAACATCTACGGCTGCCGGCACTCGGTGATCGACGGGCTCAACCGCGCCACCGACGTCATGCTGGCGGGCAAGGTCGCGATGGTCTGCGGCTACGGTGAGGTGGGCAAGGGGTGCGCGCAGGCGCTGCGTGGGCAGGGGGCGCGCGTGGTGATCGCCGAGATCGACCCGATCTGCGCGCTCCAGGCGACGATGGAGGGGTTCGAGGTCAACACCGTGGACAACATGGTCGAGACCGCGGACGTGTTCGTCACGGCCACCGGCAACCGCGACATCATCACGGCCGCGCACATGGCGCGGATGAAGGACAAGGCGATCGTAGGCAACATCGGCCATTTCGACAACGAGATCGACATGGCCGGGCTGAAGAAGACCAAGGGGATGCAGCGGATCAACATCAAGCCGCAGTACGACGAGTACCGCTTTCCCGACGGCCACAGCGTGATGATCCTGGCCGAGGGGCGGCTGCTCAACCTGGGCTGCGCCACCGGCCACCCGAGCTTCGTGATGTCCGCGAGCTTCACCAACCAGGTGATGGCCCAGATCGAGCTGCACACGAACAACGGCGCCTACGAGAAGAAGGTGTACGTGTTGCCCAAGCACCTCGACGAGAAGGTGGCGCGGCTGCACCTCGAAAAGCTCGGGGTGAAGCTCACCGAGCTCACGCCCGCGCAGGCGGCGTACATCGGGGTGGACACCAAGGGCCCGTACAAGCCGGAGCACTATCGGTACTGATCGCGACGGTCCCGCGGCGGCGCGTCAGTTGTCTGCGCAGCCGCGGGCCGACGCCACGCGATCCGACGGCCCGTCGAGATCGGTGCCGGGCCGTGACGCGGCGATCCGGTAGCCGCCGCCCGGCGTGCCCGGCGACGTGATCGTGATCGTTCCGTTCTGATCGGTGCGATACCAGGGTACGTCGGCCGCCTGATACTCGGCCTTCGCCTGCTCGTGCATGTGCCCGTAGTCGTTCGCGGCGCCGATCGAGAGCACCACGGCATCGGGATGGACCGCGGCGAGATATGCCGCGGTCACGCCGTTGCAGCTCCCGTGGTGGTCGCCCTTGAGGATGTTGGCGTGCAACTCGGGGTCCACCGCATAGCCCGCCGCCCCCATGAACCACCCGATCGCCGCGGTCTCGGCGTCCCCCGCCAACCACATCGTGAACGACGCCGA